>NZ_VMMS01000086.1:0-7507 GCF_013277315.1 Streptococcus sp. 2106 | reverse complement strand
TAAGTGATAAAGTCGGGATAAAAATTCTAGGAGATTTATATTGTATGTTTTCTATTTTTTATATATAATATAGTATAAATATAAAAACGATGACAAAAATACAAATGAATAGAAAGTAAATTAGTAAGCTGATGAAATTTTTCTCAAGAGAAGCCTTTTATAGGTGAAAATGGTATAATATAGTGAGAAGGATAGAGGAGAAGTGTAAATTGATCGCACAACTAGATACAAAAACAGTCTATAGTTTTATGGAAAGCGTCATTTCGATTGAAAAGTATGTGAGAGCAGCTAAAGAATTCGGCTACACTCATCTGGCTATAATGGATATTGACAATCTTTATGGTGCTTTTGACTTTCTAGAGGTTACAAAAAAATATGGCATTCATCCTTTATTAGGGCTTGAAATGACTGTGTTTGTGGATGCTCAGGAAGTGAATCTGCGCTTTTTAGCTTTATCTAGTGTGGGCTATCAGCAGTTGATGAAGCTTTCGACAGCCAAGATGCAGGGGGAGAAAAATTGGTCGGTTTTATCTCAGTACTTAAATGATATTGCGGTAATTGTGCCTTATTTTGATGGATTTGAGTCTCTAAATCTAGGCTGTGATTACTATATAGGGGTTTATCCGAAAACACCAGCAAGCGAATTTTATCATCCAATCTTGCCCCTCTATCGGGTCAATGCTTTTGAAAGCAGGGATAGAGAAGTTCTTCAAGTTTTAACAGCGATTAAAGAAAACCTACCGCTTAGAGAAGTTCCCTTGCGCTCACGACAAGATGTCCTTATATCAGAAAGTTCTTTAGAGAAATTATTCCTAGAACGATTTCCGCAAGCCTTAGACAATTTAGAAAAGCTGATTTCAGGCATTTCTTACGACTTGGATACGAGTCTGAAACTGCCTCGTTTTAACCCAGCTAGACCAGCAGTAGAAGAGTTGAGAGAACGCGCTGAGCTTGGGCTTGCTCAGAAGGGATTGACTAGTAAAGAATATCAAGACCGTCTAGACCAAGAATTGGCTGTTATTCATGATATGGGATTTGATGATTATTTCTTGGTTGTTTGGGATTTGTTGCGTTTTGGACGACTGAATGGCTACTATATGGGAATGGGAAGGGGTTCTGCAGTTGGTAGCTTGGTTTCTTATGCCTTAGATATTACAGGGATTGACCCAGTAGAGAAAAATCTGATTTTTGAACGCTTTCTCAATCGTGAACGCTATACCATGCCTGATATTGATATTGATATCCCAGATATTTATCGTCCAGATTTTATCAGATATGTTGGTAATAAATATGGCAGTAAACATGCGGCGCAAATCGTTACTTTTTCTACCTTTGGCGCCAAGCAGGCCTTGCGAGATGTTTTGAAACGCTATGGTGTGCCAGAGTATGAATTATCTGCAATTACCAAGAAAATTAGTTTTCGTGACAATCTTAAGTCGGCCTATGAGGGCAATCTCCAGTTTCGTCAGCAAATCAATAGTAAGTTAGAATACCAAAAAGCCTTTGAAATTGCTTGCAAGATTGAGGGCTATCCAAGACAAACTTCTGTCCATGCGGCTGGTGTTGTGATTAGTGACCAAGATTTGACCAACTACATCCCTCTAAAGCATGGTGATGAAATTCCACTGACTCAGTATGATGCTCATGGAGTTGAGGCTAGCGGACTTTTGAAGATGGACTTTCTGGGACTAAGAAATTTGACCTTTGTCCAGAAAATGCAAGAGTTGCTTGTTGAAACAGAAGGTATTCACCTTAAAATTGAGGAAATAGATTTGGAAGACAAAGAAACGCTAGCTCTTTTTGCCTCTGGTAATACAAAAGGTATCTTTCAATTTGAGCAACCTGGTGCCATTCGCCTACTCAAGCGTGTTCAACCAGTCTGTTTTGAAGATGTTGTAGCAACTACTTCCCTAAATCGACCAGGTGCTAGTGACTATATCAATAATTTTGTGGCAAGAAAGCATGGGCAGGAAGAAGTGACTGTTCTGGATCCAGTACTGGAGGATATTTTGGCTCCAACCTACGGCATAATGCTCTATCAGGAGCAGGTTATGCAGGTTGCCCAGCGATTTGCCGGATTTAGTCTAGGGAAAGCCGATATTTTGCGTCGGGCTATGGGGAAAAAGGATGCCTCTGCCATGCATGAGATGAGGGCTTCCTTTATTCAAGGTTCTTTAGAAGCTGGTCATACTGTGGAAAAAGCAGAGCAGGTCTTTGATGTCATGGAGAAGTTTGCAGGTTATGGTTTTAACAGGTCACATGCCTATGCTTACTCAGCTTTGGCCTTCCAGTTGGCTTATTTCAAAACGCATTATCCAGCCATTTTTTATCAGGTCATGTTGAATTCTGCCAACAGTGATTACTTAATAGATGCACTTGAAGCAGGCTTTGAAGTGGCTCCTCTGTCCATCAACACCATTCCCTATCACGATAAAATTGCCAACAAGTCCATCTATCTAGGATTGAAATCGATTAAGGGAGTCAGTAATGATTTAGCTCTCTGGATTATTGAAAATAGACCCTATTCTAACATTGAAGATTTTATAGCTAAATTACCTGAGAATTATCTGAAACTACCTCTGCTAGAACCTTTGGTAAAAGTTGGTCTTTTTGATTTATTTGAAAAAAATCGTCAAAAAGTATTTAATAACTTAGCCAATCTATTTGAATTTGTGAAAGAGTTGGGAAGTTTATTTGGAGATACTATTTATAGTTGGCAGGAATCGGAGGATTGGACGGAACAAGAAAAATTCTATATGGAACAAGAGCTTTTAGGGATAGGTGTCAGCAAACATCCACTACAAACTATCGCAAGTAAAGCTATTTACCCAATTACCCCAATCGGAAATTTGTCAGAAAATAGCTATGCTATTATTTTGGTTGAAGTTCAGAAAATAAAAGTGATTCGTACCAAAAAGGGTGAAAATATGGCCTTCTTACAGGTAGATGATAGTAAGAAAAAATTGGACGTCACTCTCTTTTCAGACTTATATCGTCAGGTTGGACAGGAAATAAAAGAGGGAGCCTTCTACTATATAAAAGGAAAAATACAATCACGTGATGGCCGTCTGCAAATGATTGCACAAGAAATAAGAGAAGCAGTTGCTGAACGCTTTTGGATACAGGTGAAAAATCATGAATCGGATCAAGAAATTTCACGTATTTTAGAACAATTTAAAGGCTCAATCCCAGTCATCATCCGGTATGAGGAGGAACAGAAAACCATCGTTTCTCCCCATTATTTTGTAGTTAAATCTGATGAATTAGAGGAGAAATTGAATGAAATCGTTATGAAAACGATTTATCGCTAAAAATACGGAAAATAGAAGAATTTTAAAATCAAATGTGGTATAATCAAGAAGACTGTTAAAAGAAAAAGGAGCATAAACCAATATGAAACGTATTGCTGTTTTGACTAGTGGTGGAGACGCCCCTGGTATGAACGCTGCCATCCGTGCAGTTGTTCGTCAAGCAATTTCAGAAGGAATGGAAGTTTTTGGTATCTATGACGGATATGCTGGTATGGTTGCCGGTGAAATTCATCCCCTAGATGCAGCTTCAGTAGGGGACATCATTTCTCGTGGTGGTACTTTCCTTCACTCAGCTCGTTACCCAGAGTTCGCTCAACTTGAAGGGCAACTTAAAGGGATTGAGCAATTGAAAAAACACGGAATTGAAGGTGTAGTTGTTATCGGTGGTGACGGATCTTACCACGGCGCTATGCGTTTGACTGAACATGGCTTCCCAGCTATTGGTCTTCCAGGTACAATCGATAACGATATCGTTGGTACTGACTTTACAATCGGTTTTGACACAGCGGTTACTACTGCCATGGACGCTATCGATAAGATTCGTGATACATCATCAAGTCACCGTCGTACTTTTGTAATCGAAGTTATGGGACGTAACGCTGGTGATATCGCTCTTTGGGCTGGGATTGCAACTGGTGCAGATGAAATCATCATTCCTGAGGAAGGATTCAAGATTGAAGACATCGTAGAAAGCATTAAATGTGGTTATGAGTGTGGTAAAAAACACAATATCATCGTCTTGGCAGAAGGTGTGATGTCAGCAGCTGAATTTGGTCAAAAACTTAAAGAAGCTGGAGATACAAGCGACCTTCGTGTGACAGAACTTGGACATATTCAACGTGGTGGTTCTCCAACTGCGCGTGACCGTGTATTGGCGTCACGTATGGGTGCCCATGCTGTTAAACTTCTTAAAGAAGGTATTGGTGGTGTTGCGGTTGGTATCCGTAACGAGAAAATGGTTGAAAACCCAATTCTTGGAACGGCAGAAGAAGGAGCATTGTTTAGCCTTACTGCAGAAGGTAAGATTGTAGTTAACAACCCACACAAAGCCGATATTGAGCTATCTAGCTTGAATAAGAGCTTGTCATAATTTACAATTTAGTTAATAAGACCAAAAAGGTCATATCTATAAAGGAGTCACAAAAATCATGAACAAACGTGTAAAAATCGTTGCAACTTTGGGTCCTGCGGTAGAAATCCGTGGTGGTAAAAAATTCGGTGAGGACGGATACTGGGGTGAAAAACTTGATGTTGAAGCTTCAGCTAAAAACATTGCTCAATTGATTGAAGCTGGTGCTAACACATTCCGTTTCAACTTCTCACACGGTGACCACCAAGAACAAGGTGAGCGTATGGCAACTGTTAAACTTGCTGAAAAACTTGCAGGTAAAAAAGTTGGTTTCCTTCTTGATACAAAAGGACCAGAAATCCGTACAGAATTGTTCGAAGGTGAAGCTAAAGAGTATTCATACAAAACTGGTGAGAAAATCCGTGTTGCAACTAAACAAGGAATCAAATCAACTCGTGAAGTGATTGCATTGAACGTTGCTGGTGCTCTTGATATCTATGATGATGTTGAAGTTGGTCGTCAAGTTTTGGTTGACGACGGTAAACTTGGTCTTCGTGTGGTTGCTAAAGATGACGCAACTCGTGAATTTGAAGTGGAAGTTGAAAACGATGGTATCATTGCTAAACAAAAAGGTGTGAATATTCCTAACACTAAAATTCCTTTCCCAGCCCTTGCTGAACGTGATAACGACGATATCCGCTTTGGTCTTGAACAAGGTATCAACTTTATTGCGATTTCATTCGTACGTACTGCAAAAGACGTGAACGAAGTTCGTGCAATCTGTGAAGAAACTGGAAACGGACATGTTCAATTGTTCGCTAAAATCGAAAACCAACAAGGTATCGATAACTTGGATGAAATTATCGAAGCTGCTGATGGTATTATGATTGCTCGTGGTGATATGGGTATCGAAGTACCATTCGAAATGGTTCCAGTTTACCAAAAAATGATTATTAAGAAAGTCAATGCTGCAGGTAAAGTTGTTATCACTGCAACAAACATGCTTGAAACAATGACTGAAAAACCACGTGCAACTCGTTCAGAAGTATCAGACGTATTCAACGCTGTTATCGACGGAACTGACGCTACAATGCTGTCAGGCGAGTCTGCAAACGGTAAATACCCACTCGAGTCAGTAACTACAATGGCTACAATCGATAAGAACGCTCAAACTCTTCTTAATGAATACGGACGTTTGGATTCAGATTCATTTGAACGTAACTCTAAGACAGAAGTAATGGCTTCAGCTGTTAAAGATGCTACTAACTCAATGGATATCAAATTGGTTGTAACTCTTACTAAGACAGGTCATACTGCACGTTTGATTTCTAAATACCGTCCAAATGCTGACATCTTAGCATTGACATTTGATGAATTGACAGAACGTGGATTGATGTTGAACTGGGGTGTTATCCCAATGTTGACAGATGCTCCATCTTCAACTGACGATATGTTCGAAATCGCTGAACGTAAAGCGGTAGAAGCAGGTCTCGTTGAGTCAGGCGATGATATCGTTATCGTTGCTGGTGTACCAGTAGGAGAAGCTGTTCGTACAAATACAATGCGTATCCGCACAGTACGTTAAGAAAAATATAAAAACCTATCATATCCAGCTTTAGAGCTTGTGTGATAGGCTTTTTTGGGCTCTTTGTCAACTGTAGTGGGTTGAAGTCAGCTAAGCTCGAGAAAGGACAAATTTTGTCCTTTCTTTTTTGATATTCAGAACGATAAAAATCCGTTTTTTGAAGTTTTCAAAGTTTCGAAAACCAAAGGCATTGCGCTTGATAAGTTTGATGAGATTATTGGTCGCTTCCAGTTTGGCGTTAGAATAGTGTAGTTGAAGGGCGTTGACAATCTTTTCTTTATCCTTGAGGAAGGTTTTAAAAACAGTCTGAAAAAGAGGATGAACCTGCTTTAGATTGTCCTCAATGAGTCCGAAAAATTTGTCAGGCTCTTTATTCTGGAAGTGAAAAAGTAAGAGCCGATAGAGATTATAGTGGTGTTTCAAGTCTTCTGAATAGCTCAAAAGCTTGTCAAGAATCTCTCTATTGGTCAAGTGAATACGAAAAGTAGGGCGATAAAAACGTTTATCACTCAATTTACGACTATCCTGTTGAATGAGTTTCCAGTAGCGTTTAATAGCCTTGTATTCATGAGATTTTCTATCGAATTGGTTCATGATTTGGACACGCACACGACTCATAGCACGGCTAAGATGTTGTACAATATGAAAGCGATCTAGAATGATTTTAGCATTCGGGAGTGAAACAGTCTGGGAGACTGTTTCAGCCTGAGCCTAGAAATTTGAAAGCGAATCTGTTTAGCCAAGGCATAATAAGGGCTAAACATATCCATAGTAATAATTTTGACGCGACATCGGACAGCTCTATCATACTTAAGAAAGTGATTACGAATGATAGCTTGTGTTCTTCCCTCAAGAACAGTGATGATATTGAGATTGTTAAAATCTTGCGTAATGAAGCTCATCTCCATCTCCCGATTGAAACAGTCACTCCCCGGACTGTTTCAACGTCCCAAGACATAATCTCAGGCAGATTTCTAACATTACACTCAAAGTGGAAGTCATTGAGCTTTCGAATGACAGTTGAAGTTGAAATGGCCAGCTGATGGGCAATATCGGTCATAGAAGTCTTTTCAATCAACTTTTGCGCAATTTTTTGATTGATAATACGAGGGATTTGGTCATTTTTCTTGACGATAGAAGTTTCAGCGACCATCATTTTAGAACAATGATAGCACTTGAAACGACGCTTTCTAAGGAGAATTCTAGTAGGCATACCAGTCGTTTCAAGATAAGGAATTTTAGAAGGTTTTTGAAAGTCATATTTCTTCATTTGACTTCCGCACTCAGGACAAGATGGAGCTTCATAGTCCAGTTTGGCGATGAGTTCCTTGTATGTATCCTTATTAATGATATCCATAGGGGATTTACCCACTACAAATATTATAGAGCCCAAAAAGGTGGCTATGTCACCTTTTTGTGTCAGTGTAGGTATTTGTGACGCGGTGGTGGGGCATCAATGGAGCTTCTTGAAGGTAATACTCTTCGAAAATCTCTTCAAACCACGTCAACGTCGCCTTGCCGTATATATGGTTACTGACTTCG
>NZ_VMMS01000085.1:0-33015 GCF_013277315.1 Streptococcus sp. 2106 | reverse complement strand
AAACTTCCCATAATGTTTCCCATCATCACCACGAAATATCTCAGTTTCCTTTTTATCTCGTTTGATTTTTCCTTCACTGATAAGTTTTTCTTTTTCAGCTTTAATTCTCTTTAATAATTCACTTGCAGGTTCGTCATTGGGATTTTGCGGCACTAATTTCCCTTCCATCGCTCTTTGGAGAATACTTGCTTTAAGTTGTTCTGGTGTCATTATTTGTCCTCCAACAACTGCAAAATATCAGCTAATACATTATCAATCTTATGATTTAAAGATGCTCTTTCCACTTGATAATTCTGAATCAACTCAAAGGGATTTAAGATTTCCTCTTCCTCTTTTGGAAAACCACACTGGTCTAAATTATAATTCAACTCAGCCAATTCACTAGGTGTAAATGATTTAGATTTGTAGAACTTACCTTCCAGAATCTCTTCACGATTTTCCCACCAGTCACGAACAGGATTGAAGTGTTCTGACTTCATCGGCTTAGTTTTCGAGAAATTTTTATAACCATCTGGCATATCTAAACGATAAAACCAAGTTTCTTCTGTTTTCTTTGTTTTATCAAAGAAAAGAATGTTCGTATGGATTCCTGTATACGGTGCAAAGACACTATGAGGCAACCTAATAATCGTATGCAAGTTGAACTCATCTACCAGTTTTTGTTTCAAGCGAGTTTTTACACCTTCACCAAATAGAAAACCATCAGGTAAAATAACTCCAACACGACCATTTTCTTTCAAACGATACATAATGACAGCCATAAATAAATCAGCCGTTTCAGAACTCCGTAATTCTGCTGGAAAGTTATTTTTTATTGTTTCTAATTCTGACCCTCCAAAAGGTGGATTCATCATAATAATGTCAAATTTTTCATCATCCGTATATTCACGAACATTTTTCTCCAAAGTATTTCCATGAACAATTTTAGGGTCATCAATTTCGTGAAGAAACAGATTTGTAACTGCTAAAAGATGAGGAAATGCTTTCTTTTCAATACCAAAAACAGCTGTATTATATTTTTTGGTATCTTCACTAGTTTTACGTTGACTACTTAAACGGTTCAGAGTCGAAGTCAAGAAGCCTCCTGTTCCGCAAGCAAGGTCTGCCATTGATTCTCCAAGTTTTGGGTCAAGAACTTCGGCAATAAAATCAGTCGCTGCACGTGGCGTATAAAATTCTCCTGAGTTCCCAGCATTTTGAATATCTTTAAGAATTTTTTCGTAAATATCATTAAACGAATGACGATCTTCAGGGCTATTGAAATCAACTTCATCAATAACATTGATGACTTGGCGTAACAAGACGCCATTTTTCATATAGTTGTTCGCATCTTCAAAAGCTGATTTAACAATCGTTTTTCGAATAGGCATATTTGAAGTTATTTCAAGCTCTTTCAACTCTTTGAATAACTTGTTATTGACAAAATCAAGTAATTCATCGCCTGTCAATACCCGTTCCCCATTTTGAGCATGAGCCCAATTTCGCCATTTTAATTCCTCTGGGATAATTGACTCATACTCGTCTTCTTCTAATTCCCAAACCATTTCACGGCTATCATAAATTTTTAAGAATAATAACCAAGACATTTGCTCAATACGTTGAGCATCACCATTAACACCAGCATCGTTTCGAGTGATATCTTGAATTCTTTTTACAAATGATGTAATTGACATACTTTCCTTTCATTAAGCTACTGTAAATAGCTCTTGCTCCAATTCTTTAATTGCTTGTAAATATCGTTTTTTATCTCCAAAATAAGTATTGATGATTTTGAAGGTTCCACCATATATCTGAAATTCTGGAAGTTTTAATGTTTCAATGCTTTCGAGTTCTCCAATACCTTTATCCATGTATTTGTTCAGTAAAATTTCCAAAACAGCACGCGCTTCCTCACTATATTTATATAAATATCCGCTTTGTTTGAGTTTATTGATACGTTCCGTTTTGGTTAATTCTTTTTGACCATAGGCAAGTTTTAGGAGTAAATCAAAATCATCGATTTCTTGTTCTGATATTCCCTCCGACTCTCGAATAGCATCTAGATAAACTCCTTTTTTATAAAGTTCGTCTAAGATAAGCTTCTTCTTATCTGCCGTATGCCAAACTGTGATAAAATCGTTCAAAGTGGCGTAGCTACCTAAGATATTCTTTCGAGTGTAGTCGGTCAGGCTTTCGGTAATCAGTTTCCCGTTTTCATCCAATACTTGAACAGTAGAATTAAGAATGGTAACCTGCTTGTCTGTAACGATATATTTTTCTACTGGGTCACCACCTTCGTTTACAAAACCAGGTGTAGTACCATTGTTTGTTTTTGTGCCCGTTTCCAGAACCTTCACTGGTTCACCATCAAAATCAGGGTCAGCAAACAAATTGGTAACATTTCGAAAATCAATAATCGTAAAAAATTCTTTCCCCTTTTGAGGATAAAGACGTGTGCCACGACCAATAATTTGTTTAAATTCAGTCATGGATTGGATATTAGAGTCTAAAACAATCAAACGACATGTTTTAGCATTAACTCCTGTCGTTAATAATTTAGACGTTGTTACAATAGCGGGAAAATTAGAATTGACATCCATAAAGTTATCCAGTTGAGCTTTTCCTTCAGCGTTGTCACCAGTTACTTGCATGACATAACGATAGTCTTCTTGGACTAAGTCTAGATTCTCTTTTACAAGTGCAGCACGCATTCGCTCGGCATGGTCAATATCAACACAAAAAACAATTGTTTTATCAAATCGTGCATTGTTTTGCTTCATATAATCAGAAACAAACTTGGCAACTCTTTGCGTTCTATCATCAATGACAATGGTTTTGTCAAAATCTTTCCTGCCGTAGTACCTATCTTCTATTAATTGTCCGTTAGCATCAACTTTTCCAGTTTCTGGACGATAACCATCCACATCCACATCTAAATTAATCCTCATAACACGATATGGAGCCAAAAAACCATCCTCGATTCCCTGTTTTAAACTATAAGTATAGATTGGCTCACCAAAGTATTCCGTATTGGAAGCATTCTTGGTTTCTTTAGGAGTAGCGGTCATCCCAATCTGTGTCGCAGAACTGAAATAATCAATCACCTTACGCCAGTTACTGTCTTCCTTAGCTGAACCACGGTGCGCTTCATCAATTATGACTAAATCAAAGAAGTCTTTGTCAAACTTTTGATAATGTGTTTCAGTTCCATCTTCACCAGTTAGTTGCTGATAAAGCCCTAGATAAATTTCAAAAGAATTTAATTTTTCTGGAGCAGTCAAAAGTTTTGGTGTAATTTTCGTCATTACCTTTTCGAATGGCTTAAAGTCTTCAGCCATCGTTTGGTCTACTAAGATGTTTCTATCCGCTAAGAATAAAACTCGTTTAGCCAAACCAGCTTTTCGAAGGCGATGAATAATTTGAAAAGCCATGAACGTTTTCCCCGTTCCTGTTGCCATTACAAACATTACTCGTTTTTGTCCTCTGGCAACTGTTTCAATAGTACGGTTGATAGCTATTTGCTGATAATAGCGTGGCGTTTTCATTGAGAAGGCATCTATATAGTATGGAGTTGAGATAGCTTCTGTAATCTCGTACGTCAATCCTTTTTCCTTCGTCATACGAGAAAATAATTCTTCACGAGTAGGGAATTCGTCTAACTCCAGCTCACGTTCTTCTCTCGTGATACGGTCGTGTTCAATAAAGCCATCACCATTCGAAGAATAAACAAATGGAACATCTAAAATCTCTCCATATTCAATAGCTTGTTGTAATCCTGCTCGAACGCTGTGTTTATTATCCTTTGCCTCAACAATTGCAATTCGAGTTCCAAATTGGTAATACAGTGAATAGTCTGATTTTTTTCCTTCTTTACGACGAGCCTTATCTCCTCTAACTTCAATTCGACCATCAGTGAAGTATTCTTCGTAAGCGATATGCTCACCATTTTTCCATCCTTTGGCTACAATAGCAGGAGTGATGAAATTTGCTTTAATATCCTCCTCACTCATTTCTTTCTTAGACTTTATAAACTCAACCATATTGAACCCTCCGCATTCTAAAAATCTACTTCTCCATAAAATAAACTATCAGAACAAATTATACTTCTATTATATCACACTTATAAAAATACTCTGCTAAATTGTTGAAAATAAGTATGCAATATATTTTCGCATCGCGTCAGATTATCTCCGCATAACACCGCTATTTTTCGCTGTTTTCGGCAGGCGACTTATTATCATTCTATAAGCACTTTCAGTCGGGCTGGTGAGCTATTTTTCAAAAATAAATAATCACATTTAAACATTTTGAAAGTATAAAATATCTACATCAGCCGTTCAAAAACTGGCGTAAATTTTGCCATAATATTTTCGTTTAAATAAAGATTTTTTTATGCCAAACGGATTTTAACAAGGCGGATGCTTCCTATTTTGCTTCTCTTTTTAGCTCTACTACCGGTTTTCTCAAAGTTTGTCAGTGGAGCTAGTTCTTTCAGTTGGGAAGTATTTTTGATTTTCATAATAGATTGGGTTTTATTGATAGTCCATGCGATTCAGATTTCTTATATTTTTTGGAGATTGAGTCAAAAGTGGAAAGAATTATCTAATAAATAACGCTAGGCATGTTTTCTAATTTTGGGGTAAGACAATGAATAGCAGAGTAGAATTTCGGATTTTCACCATTGTTGATTTGGACAAGGAAGAAGAGTATTTGCATGAGATGCATTTGAAAGGTTGGAGATATAGAACGGGTCGTTTTGGTTTGTTCTATCTTGACCAATGTCAACCAGACGATGTCATCTACCGTATCTATGATTCTAGATTTCTTAAAAAATATAAGCATGAACTGCAAGATTTTAGAAATAGAGGTTGGGAATTGATAGGAGCAGGTTTTTGTTCGATTCTTCGTAAATCGGCTTCTGATATACTTTCAGAGGATCAAGTCTATATGAGTAATAATCTCAGGTGGGAAGTTATGCGATATAGACTTCGTTCATGTGCAGCTACTTTCTTAGGAGGTTTTGTTGTTTGTATGAGTTTGTTTCGAGAAGAACTGTCGCAATCTTTCTTTGTTATTTTTGCTCTATATGCCTTTATGATTTCTTATCTAATCTATGGTTATTTCAGACTAAAAAGTAAATACCGAGTAGATGGAAGGCAGGGGTCTAGGTCTTCAGACTGATTTTTAGCACTCTTGATAAAAGAGTGCTAATTTTTTGAATTTTTATCTTGACATTCTCTTCTAAGGGTGTATAATAGAATCATAAGTTAGCACTTGAATGTATCGAGTGCTAATTTATCAGACAGAGAGGAGTGATGAGATGGTTACAGAGCGTCAGCAGGATATTTTAAATCTGATTATTGACATCTTTACCAAAACGCACGAACCTGTCGGATCCAAAGCCTTGCAAGAGTCTATTAACTCTAGCAGTGCAACCATTCGTAATGACATGGCGGCTCTAGAAAAGCAAGGTTTGCTTGAAAAGGCTCATACTTCAAGCGGTCGGATGCCAAGTATTGCTGGTTTTCAGTACTATGTAAAACACTCACTGGATTTTGATCAACTGGCTGAAAATGAGGTATATGAGATTGTCAAAGCCTTTGATCAGGAATTCTTCAAACTGGAGGATATTCTGCAAGAAGCTGCTAATCTACTGACAGACCTGAGTGGCTGTACGGTAGTGGCACTGGATGTTGAGCCGAGCAGGCAACGTTTGACAGCCTTTGATATCGTTGTTTTGGGGCAACATACAGCCTTGGCAGTATTCACCCTAGACGAGTCGCGAACGGTTACCAGTCAGTTTCTGATTCCAAGGAACTTCTTGCAGGAAGATTTGCTGAAACTGAAGAGCATCATTCAGGAACGTTTCCTCGGTCACACCGTTTTAGATATTCACTACAAGATTCGGACGGAGATTCCGCAGATTATCCAGCGTTACTTTACAACAACGGACAATGTGATCGATCTCTTTGAACATATCTTTAAGGAAATGTTCAACGAAAACATTGTGGTGGCGGGCAAGGTTAATCTCTTGAATTTTGCCAATCTAGCAGCCTATCAGTTCTTTGATCAACCGCAAAAGGTGGCTCTGGAGATTCGTGAGGGGTTGCGTGAAGATCAGATGCAAAACGTCCGTGTTGCAGACAGTCAGGAGTCCTGTCTAGCTGACCTAGCTGTGATTAGTAGCAAGTTCCTCATTCCTTATCGGGGAGTTGGAATTCTAGCCATTATCGGTCCAGTCAATCTGGATTACCAACAGCTAATCAACCAAGTCAATGTGGTCAACCGTGTTTTGACCATGAAGTTGACAGATTTTTACCGCTACCTCAGCAGTAATCATTACGAAGTACATTAAGATTGAAATCATTAAAGGAGGCGAAAATGGCCCAAGATATAAAAAATGAAGAAGTAGAAGAAGTTCAAGAAGAGGAAGTTGTGGAAACAGCTGAAGAAACAACTCCTGAGAAGTCTGAGTTGGACTTGGCGAATGAACGTGCAGATGAGTTCGAAAACAAATACCTTCGCGCTCATGCGGAAATGCAAAATATCCAACGCCGTGCTAATGAAGAGCGTCAAAACATGCAACGTTATCGTAGCCAGGACTTAGCAAAAGCGATTCTCCCTTCTTTGGATAACCTTGAGCGTGCACTCGCGGTTGAAGGATTGACAGACGATGTCAAAAAAGGATTGGAGATGGTGCAAGAAAGCTTGATTCACGCTTTGAAAGAAGAAGGAATCAAAGAAATCGCAGCTGACGGTAAATTTGACCATAACTACCATATGGCCATCCAAACTCTCCCAGCAGACGATGAACACCCGGCAGATACCATCGCCCAAGTTTTCCAAAAAGGCTACAAACTCTATGATCGCATCCTACGCCCAGCCATGGTAGTTGTTTACAACTAGGCAATTCTGACGGTAGCTAAAGCAACTCATCAGAAAACGGCAATCGCTATGGCGTTTGCCTAGCCTCCTTATTAACTCGTCGTCGAAATAAAATCGATTTCGACTTCTCGTGTCGCAATTTACATAATAGAAAACTTGTCCGAAACGACAATAAACTATGAAGAAAGATAAGAGGCAAGCCGGAGGCTTGCAAGGAAGATATTTCCCGCCGTGGTAAAAGTTTCAGTAGCTTTTGCTACTGAAACAGGGGATTTTTGAGACAATAGGCTCAAAAATAAGTGATGAAATCCCGAAGGGAGTTGCTCACGTCCCCACCACTTAAGGGAAATATAAAAAAAGAAAATTAACTAACAAGGAGAAAAACACATGTCTAAAATTATCGGTATTGACTTAGGTACAACAAACTCAGCAGTAGCAGTTCTTGAAGGAACTGAAAGTAAAATCATCGCAAACCCAGAAGGAAACCGCACAACTCCATCTGTAGTCTCATTCAAAAACGGAGAAATCATTGTTGGTGACGCTGCGAAACGTCAAGCAGTTACAAACCCAGATACAGTTATCTCTATCAAATCTAAAATGGGAACTTCTGAAAAAGTTTCTGCTAATGGAAAAGAATACACTCCACAAGAAATCTCAGCTATGATTCTTCAATACTTGAAAGGATACGCTGAAGACTATCTTGGTGAAAAAGTAACCAAAGCAGTTATCACAGTTCCTGCTTACTTCAACGACGCTCAACGTCAAGCAACAAAAGACGCTGGTAAAATTGCTGGTCTTGAAGTAGAACGTATTGTCAACGAACCAACTGCAGCAGCCCTTGCTTACGGTTTGGACAAGACTGATAAAGAAGAAAAAATCTTGGTATTTGACCTTGGTGGTGGTACATTCGACGTTTCTATCCTTGAATTGGGTGACGGTGTCTTCGACGTATTGTCAACTGCAGGGGACAACAAACTTGGTGGTGACGACTTTGACCAAAAAATCATTGACTACTTGGTAGCAGAATTCAAGAAAGAAAACGGTATTGACTTGTCTACTGACAAGATGGCAATGCAACGTTTGAAAGATGCAGCTGAAAAAGCGAAGAAAGACCTTTCTGGTGTAACTTCAACACAAATCAGCTTACCATTCATCACTGCTGGTGAAGCTGGACCTCTTCACTTGGAAATGACCTTGACTCGTGCGAAATTTGACGATTTGACTCGTGACCTTGTAGAACGTACAAAAGTTCCAGTTCGTCAAGCCCTTTCAGATGCAGGTTTGAGCTTGTCAGAAATCGACGAAGTGATCCTTGTTGGTGGTTCAACTCGTATCCCAGCCGTTGTAGAAGCTGTTAAAGCTGAAACTGGTAAAGAACCAAACAAATCAGTAAACCCTGATGAAGTAGTTGCCATGGGCGCTGCTATCCAAGGTGGTGTCATCACTGGTGATGTCAAAGACGTTGTCCTTCTTGATGTAACACCATTGTCACTTGGTATCGAAACAATGGGTGGTGTCTTCACAAAACTCATCGACCGTAACACAACAATTCCAACATCTAAATCACAAGTCTTCTCAACTGCGGCAGACAACCAACCAGCCGTTGATATCCACGTTCTTCAAGGTGAACGACCAATGGCAGCAGATAACAAGACTCTTGGACGCTTCCAATTGACAGACATCCCAGCTGCACCTCGTGGAATTCCTCAAATCGAAGTAACATTTGACATTGACAAGAACGGTATCGTATCTGTTAAGGCCAAAGACCTTGGAACTCAAAAAGAACAAACAATTGTGATCCAATCTAACTCAGGTTTGACTGACGAAGAAATTGACCGCATGATGAAAGATGCAGAAGCTAACGCTGAAGCAGATAAGAAACGTAAAGAAGAAGTTGACCTTCGTAACGAAGTAGACCAAGCGATCTTTGCGACTGAAAAGACAATCAAGGAAACTGAAGGCAAAGGATTCGACGCAGAACGTGACGCTGCCCAATCTGCCCTTGATGACCTTAAGAAAGCGCAAGAAGACAACAACTTGGACGATATGAAAGCAAAACTTGAAGCATTGAACGAAAAAGCTCAAGGACTTGCTGTTAAACTCTACGAACAAGCAGCAGCAGCGCAACAAGCTCAAGCAGGAGCAGAAGGCACACAAGCAACAGGAAACGCAGGCGATGACGTCGTAGACGGAGAGTTTACTGAAAAGTAAGATGAGTGTATTGGCTGAAGAATATCTAAAAAATACACGAAAAGTTTATAATGATTTCTGTAATAAAGCTGATAGTTATGAGTCTGCAAAAGATTTTATAGATAATATTCCAGCAGTATATTTGGCTAGATATAGAGAAACTGTATTAGCTGAACATGATAGTTGTGTCAAAAATGATGAAGCGGTAAGGAATTTTGTTACTTCAGTATTGTTGTCTGCATTTGTATCGGCGCTGGTATCAGCTATGATATCATTAGAAATACAAACATATAAAATTGTAATACCGTTCATAATTGGTATGATTTGGACAGTAGTTGTATTTCTTATGATCAATTGGAATTATATAGCAGATACTAAGAAGAGACAAAAATATATAAATATTTGTGTGCTTATTGGATATTTAAAATCAAAATAAAGTTAATTTACTTATTTGCAGAGGTTGCAACCCAGCCTCTGTTTTTCGATAAAAAGGGACGGAATCTCATTTGTTTGGGGTTTGTCTTGTCAATATATAAAGAAAGGAATTGAACCCGACCTAAATTCTCGGAAAAAAGATAAATCTGTCTAGGAGCATCGCTCCAGCGTCAGATTTCCTATTTTTCAGTCGAATTTTACGGTCTTGGTATCTTGTATGAACAATACTGAATTTTATGATCGTCTGGGGGTGTCCAAAAACGCTTCGGCAGACGAAATCAAAAAGGCTTATCGTAAGCTTTCGAAAAAATATCACCCAGATATCAACAAGGAGCCTGGTGCTGAGGAAAAGTACAAGGAGGTCCAGGAAGCCTATGAGACTTTGAGTGACGACCAAAAACGGGCTGCCTATGACCAATACGGTGCTGCTGGAGCCAACGGTGGTTTTGGTGGAGCTGGAGGTTTCGGCGGTTTCGATGGGGCAGGAGGCTTCGGTGGTTTTGAAGATATCTTCTCAAGTTTTTTCGGCGGAGGCGGTGCTTCACGCAATCCAAATGCTCCTCGTCAGGGGGATGACCTCCAGTATCGTGTCAATTTGACCTTTGAAGAAGCTATTTTTGGAGCTGAAAAAGAAGTTAAGTACAACCGTGAAGCTAGCTGTCGTACATGTAATGGTTCTGGTGCTAAGCCAGGAACAAGTCCAGTCACTTGTGGACGCTGTCATGGCGCTGGTGTCATTAATGTCGATACGCAGACTCCGCTTGGTATGATGCGACGCCAAGTAACCTGTGATGTCTGTCACGGTCGCGGAAAAGAAATCAAAGATCCATGTACAACCTGTCACGGTACTGGTCATGAAAAACAAGCGCATAGCGTACATGTAAAAATCCCTGCTGGTGTGGAAACAGGTCAACAAATTCGCCTAGCTGGTCAGGGTGAAGCTGGATTTAACGGTGGACCTTATGGTGACTTGTATGTAGTGGTTTCTGTGGAAGCCAGCGACAAGTTTGAACGTGAAGGAACCACTATCTTCTACAATCTCAACCTCAACTTCGTTCAAGCGGCTCTTGGTGATACCGTTGATATCCCAACTGTTCATGGTGATGTTGAATTGGTTATCCCAGAGGGCACTCAGACTGGTAAGAAATTCCGCCTACGTGGCAAGGGAGCTCCGAGTCTTCGTGGTGGTGCAGTTGGTGACCAATATGTTACCGTTAATGTCGTGACTCCGACAGGCTTAAACGACCGCCAAAAAGCAGCTCTTAAAGAATTCGCAGCTGCTGGTGACTTGAAAGTCAATCCAAAGAAAAAAGGTTTCTTTGACCATATTAAAGATGCCTTTGAAGGAGAATAATACTCTTCGAAAATCAAATTCAAACCACGTCAGCGTTGCCTTGCCGTACTCANNCTAGCTTCCTAGTTTGCTCTTTAATTTTCATTGAGTATAAACAAAAAGAGCCGTTGGGCTCTTTTTGTTTATAGGATTTTTAAGACTTTCCTTAAGTGATGACGGACGGTAGCGACCTTCTTCGAAGTTCCATACCTAAACTTTGAACCTAGGTCTCAAAGTTTCCGGACGCCTGAAACCAAGCTGTTTCAGGTGTTTTCATTACGGCGGAAAGCCTGGGAAAGTCTTCGATTTAGTTATGAAACGGTGAATAATACTCTTCAAAAATCTCTTCAAACCACGTCAGCGTCGGCTTGTCTACAACCTCAAAACCGTGTTTTGAGCAGACTTCGTCAGTTCTATCCNNGTGTTTTGAGCAGCCTGCGCCTAGCTTTCTAGTTCGCTCTTTGATTTTTATTGAGTATGAGTTGTCTAAATTGTGATGTATAGTTGATGGGATATGACTTGTTTACCTTTTAAAAAGAGCCACTCAGCTCTTTTTACTTATCTTCAATTTCCTGTGTTTCTTTGATGACAGCTAGTCTAGTCTGGATATCTTTTTCTAAGACCTTAAACTTGTAAGTTAGGTCTTCTTGGTATTCTTTGATAAGTTCTTTTTGCTGGTTAATGATTTGCAGGCTGTTTTGGATAATATCCACATCGTCCTTGATAGCTTGAACGCGGTCAGTAGTGTTCAAGACTTCATCTGTGATGGTTTGACGATTTTTTGTGACCAGATAACTTCCAGCTGCAGCTCCTGCAAATAGCAGTAGGTTGGATAATTTCATGGCAACTCCTTAGGCGTTTTTGATAGTTTCAGCGACTTGAGCAAGTTTGTCAAAGTCTGGTTCGTGGGCGATAAAATCAATCTTGAGGTCATCGTCCGCACTGTAGCGAGGCACGAGGTGAACGTGGGTATGAAAGACGGTTTGCCCTGCGATTTCTTCACAGTTAGCAATGATATTCATACCAGCAGCCTTGGTAGCTTTCATGACTTTTTGAGCTACTTTTGGTACTTGGGCAAAGAGTTGGATGGCGCTAGTAGCATCCATTTCCAAAAGATTGCGATAGTGTTCTTTGGGTACGACCAAGGTGTGTCCTGGTGTCACTTGAGAAATATCCAGAAAGGCAAGAACCTGCTCATCTTCATATACTTTTGAAGCAGGAATTTCCCCTGCGATGATTTTACAAAAAATGCAATCTGACATAAAATCTACCTCTACTGTATTGAATTTTGATATAATATAGCTACATTATACCAGATTTGGAGAAAATATGTTAGAAATTAAAAATCTGACAGGTGGCTATGTCCATGTCCCTGTCTTGAAAGATGTGTCTTTTACTGTTGAAAGTGGGCAGTTGGTCGGTTTGATTGGTCTCAATGGTGCTGGGAAATCAACGACGATCAATGAGATTATCGGCCTGTTGACACCTTATAGTGGCTCCATCAATATCAATGGCTTGACCCTACAAGAAGATGCGACTAGCTACCGCAAGCAAATTGGCTACATTCCAGAAACGCCTAGCCTGTATGAGGAATTGACTCTCAGAGAGCATATCGAAACGGTTGCCATGGCCTATGGTATTGAGCAAAATGTAGCTTTTGATCGAGTAGAACCTTTGTTAAAAATGTTCCGTCTGGAGCAGAAGTTAGATTGGTTTCCTGTTCATTTTTCCAAAGGGATGAAGCAGAAGGTTATGATTATCTGTGCTTTTGTGGTGGATCCAAGTCTCTTTATCGTGGATGAGCCTTTCCTTGGTCTTGATCCTCTGGCTATTGCGGACTTGATCCAACTTTTGGAAGTGGAAAAGCAAAAGGGTAAGTCCATTCTCATGAGTACCCACGTGTTGGATTCGGCGGAGAAGATGTGTGATGCCTTTGTCATTCTTCACAAGGGAGAGGTGCGTGCCAAAGGCAATCTCCTGCAACTGCGTGAAGCCTTTGATATGCCGGAGGCTAGTTTGAATGATATTTACTTGGCTCTGACCAAAGAGGAGGAGCTATGAAAGACTTGTTTTTAAAGAGAAAGCAGGCTTTTCGTAAGGAGTGTGTCGGTTATCTGCGCTATGTTCTCAATGACCACTTTGTCTTGTTCCTGCTTGTTCTGCTGGGCTTTCTAGCCTACCAGTACAGTCAACTCTTGCAACATTTTCCTGAAAATCATTGGCCCATCCTTTTATTTGTAGGAATTACGTCTGTTTTACTTTTGCTTTGGGGTGGAATTGCCACCTATATGGAGGCTCCGGACAAGCTCTTTCTCTTAGTCGGAGAAGAGGAAATCAAACTCCATCTCAAGCGTCAAACTGGCATTTCCCTAGTATTTTGGCTCTTTGTCCAAACCCTTTTCTTGCTGTTATTTGCGCCCTTATTTTTAGCAATGGGCTATGGCTTGCCTGTTTTTCTGGTCTATGTGCTTTTATTGGGAGTAGGTAAATATTTCCTCTTTCGTCAAAAGGCTAGCAAATTTTTCACGGAAACTGGACTGAACTGGGACTATGTTATTTCCCAAGAAAGCAAGCGTAAGCAAGTCTTGCTTCGTTTCTTTGCCCTTTTTACGCAGGTCAAGGGAATTTCAAACAGCGTCAAGCGTCGTGTCTATCTGGACTTTATCCTAAAGGCCGTTCAGAAGGCGCCTGGGAAGATTTGGCAAAATCTCTATCTGCGTTCTTATCTGCGAAATGGAGACCTCTTTGCCCTCAGTCTTCGTCTTCTCTTGCTTTCCATACTGGCGCAGGTCTTTATCGAGCAAGCTTGGATTGCGACAGCAGTGGTAGTTCTCTTTAACTACCTCTTGCTCTTCCAGTTGCTGGCTCTCTATCACGCCTTTGACTACCAGTATTTGACCCAACTCTTTCCACTGGACAAGGGGCAAAAGGAAAAAGGCTTGCAGGCTGTAGTCCGAGGGTTGACCAGTTTTGTTTTACTGGTGGAATTAGTTGTTGGGCTGATTACCTTCCAAGAAAAACTAGCCCTTCTAGCCTTGCTAGGAGCTGGTTTGGTTTTACTAGTCTTGTACCTACCTTATCAGGTAAAACGTCAGATGCAGGACTAAGATGCTTATATGACACTAAAAAAGAAGTTGAGTTCAGTTTGTCTCAGCTTCTTTTTTGTTACTACAGGATAATGGTTGGTCCGTAGAGGCTCAACTTGGTCTTGACTTGGTCAAAGTGGAAGCGGTCATAGGCTCGCCAAGCGGCGCGAGTTGGAGCATCTGGATCAAGAGCGCTGAGTCCCATGAGAAGACTGGAAGTCTGGTAAAATTTTTCCAATTCAATCAAGAATCGATTATCCACTGTTTCAGCCTTGGCTAGAAAACCAAGAATAGAGTTTAATTGCTCCTGAAAGCGGACGTCGTCAGCGGTTGCCTGTTTGCATGCTTGGTAGGCTTTGTTTAAGTCAGTTATCAGTGCCTGAGCAGTTTTAATTGGGTCTGTCATTTACGTGACCTCCTATATAATTTATGTTTTAAGGTAAGGGATTGTGTAAATCTCCTAGTGAGGCACCTATATTATTAGCAACATTGCCAACTATGTTGCCCCAATCAATGATACATTTACCATTATCAAGATTAGCTTTATTATATGAATATCCATTTCTACATAGTACATTATCGCTAATCATATGAAACGGAGAATACCATCCATATGGAATACTACCGCCATTTATATGAGAAAGTTCGATTGATGTTAATTGTTTTGTTTTATTTGACTTGGCCATAATTTTCTCCTTGTTATATTTACGTCAATTGCAATAGAGTATATTTATAGGGTGTTAATCATGGTGGATGTGAATAAATCATATGCACCCCTCCTTTTTTGATGATTTTTAAAGTTGTTGCAAACATAGTCTTTCTATAATCATAGTCTATCACTTTTATCTCCTTTTTCACCATAAAATCTTTAATTGTCCTTGAAATTTCCTGAATGGTACTGTTAAGATTTTATGATAAAATAGTGGTAAGCCCATCATGATGTTGTAGAAAAATAATCCTTTTAGGAGCTTTCAAAGACTGTTTAGGATTTGGTGGGCTTGTGTTAGATTTTTTCTGTTATTCTCTTCTTAGGAGGAGAATCCAATGAAACATATGATTATTCAGACACAGAAAACGGTCTATAAAGTAAACGTCGACGATATCTACTATATCCAAACGCATCCAACTAAAGCCCATACCGTACAGATTGTTACAGAAGAAGATAGTTTTAATATGGTTCAAAATTTAAGTAATCTTGAGAACCAATATGGGGAAAACTTGATGAGGTGTCATCGAAATTGTTTGGTCAATCTTGATAAAGTAAAATCGATTGATTTTCAAGAAAGAATCCTTTTTCTTGGAGAAGAAGGTCAATACGCTGTCAAGTATGCCAGACGTCGCTATAGAGAAATTCGTCAAAAATGGTTGAAAGAAGGAGAGTAGGAAGATGAGAATATTTGTTTTGGAAGATGATTTTTCCCAGCAGACTAGGATTGAAACGACGATTGAGAAACTCTTGAAAGAACATCAGATCATTCCTAGCTCTTTTGAGATCTTTGGCAAGCCAGATCAACTGCTGGCTGGAGTGCATGAGAAGGGCGCACATCAGCTATTCTTTTTGGATATTGAGATTCGAAATGAAGAGATGAAGGGGCTGGAAGTGGCTAGAAAGATTCGGGATCGGGATCCTTATGCCCTGATTGTCTTTGTGACGACTCACTCGGAGTTTATGCCCCTGTCCTTTCGCTACCAAGTGTCAGCTTTAGACTATATTGATAAGGCCTTGTCAGCAGAGGAGTTTGAATCTCGTATTGAGACAGCCCTTCTCTATGCCAGTAGTCAAGACAGTAAGAGTCTGGCGGAAGATTGCTTTTATTTTAAATCAAGATTTGCTCAATTCCAGTATCCTTTTAAAGAAGTTTACTATCTCGAAACGTCCCCAAAATCTCATCATGTCATTCTCTATACCGAGACGGACAGACTGGAATTTACAGCGAGTTTAGAGGAGATTCTCAAGCAGGAGCCTCGTCTCCTGCAGTGTCATCGCTCTTTTCTCATCAATCCAGCCAATGTGATACATTTGGATAAGAAAGAAAAACTGCTTTTCTTTCCCAATGGTGGAAGTTGTCTAATCGCGCGTTATAAGGTCAGGGAAGTGTCTGAGGCTATCAATAACTTACACTTAGTGAGGTGATGGAATGGAAATAGTTTGGAAAATAGTTTATACATTTTTGGTATCTGGATTGGAGTTGTTTATATTTTTTAAGGTAGATGGAATTGCTCTCACTTTGGAGCGAGTTTTTAAGTCCTTTCTTTTTAAGATACTGTTGGCAGTTGCTTTTGTAACGATTAGCTATATAGTAGGAAATAATTACCTATCTTATTTTGTGGACCCCTTGTACGGCATCGGCTTATCTTTCTTATTATTAAAAGGGCTTCCTAAAAAACTCCTTTTCTTTTATGGTCTCTTTCCAATGATATTGGTGAATCTCTTTTATAGAGGTCTTTCTTATTTTGTGCTTCCATTTTTGGGACAAGGGCAATTACATGATGATTACTCTTTGATTTGGTTGTGTATAATAATTTTCAATTTCTTCATTTCTCTAGCCTTTTTGAAATGGTTGGATTATGATTTTACTAGTTTGAGAAAGGAGATTCTCGATAAAGCATTTCAAAAGTCCCTTACTAAGATTAACTGGATAATGGGGGCCTACTTTCTAGTCATGGAAAATCTGTCTTACTTTGAATATGCATACGATATCCAATCAAAGACTGTTCGTCATCTTATTCTGGTGTTTTACCTGCTCTTTTTTATGGGGGTTATCAAGAAATTGGATACCTATTTGAAACAAAAACTTCAGAAGAAACTGAACCAAGAGCAGACCTTGCGCTACAGAGATATGGAACGCTATAGTCGGCATATAGAGGAACTTTACAAGGAAGTACGGAGTTTTCGCCATGACTACACCAACCTCTTGACCAGCTTACGTCTGGGCGTTGAAGAGGAGGATATGGAGCAGATAAAAGAGGTCTACGACTCGGTCTTAAAGGATTCTAGTGAAAAATTGCAGGACAATAAATATGACCTTGGACGATTGGTGAATGTTCGGGACCGTGCCCTCAAGAGTCTCCTAGCTGGAAAATTTATAAAAGCTAGAGAAAAGAACATTGTTTTTAATGTTGAAGTTCCTGAGGAGATTCAGGTTGAGGGGATGAGCCTGCTTGATTTTCTAACCATTGTGTCTATCCTTTGTGACAACGCTATTGAAGCTAGTATAGAGGCTAGTCAACCTCATGTTTCAATCGCTTTTTTTAAAAATGGGGCACAGGAGACCTTTATCATTGAAAACTCCATCAAAGAAGAGAGCATCGATATTTCTGAAATCTTCTCCTTTGGAGCAAGTTCTAAAGGGGAGGAAAGAGGAGTTGGTCTCTATACCGTTATGAAAATTGTGGAAAGTTATCCTAATGCTAGTCTCAATACCACCTGTCAAAATCAAGTTTTTCGTCAGATGCTTACTGTGATACATACAGCATGATAAAAAATAAGACCGAGAGTACGTTCTCTTGGTCTTGTTTTTTTATAGTTGTATTGGCTGATGAAATCCTTGTGTGATGTGAAGAGGATATCTACGAATGTTATATAAAAGCTCTTCCCACCATCCTCCACCTGTAATCTGGTTGAGTTCGGTAGTTGTTAGTTCTTGAAATGAAGTTAGGTTTTGTTTCTTATCCATGTTATGATTCTCCTGTTTTATAAGATAATAAATAGTTATAGAGTGTTATCTGAAAATTAATCAGAATGGGTTAAAATTTTATCTTTGAAATAATCAAAATATGTTTTCTTTGCAGTTACACTAGTGACGCGACCTTGTAAGCCATATTGGATGATTTTACTATCCTCATTAGATAGTTTTGCAAGAGCGCTTAGTTTAAAGAGATTGCCTTGCTCTGTTCTGGTAGGAGTTTGATCAATTGTCTGAAGTTGGCCGATGATGGTGGTGCCGTGATTTCCAATCTTCTCCAGTTTTAATCTTACAGTTTGTCCTTTATCTAGTAGAGGTAGATAGTCAGAAGATACGTAGTAAGTGATTAGTACTTCTCTTGTATCTGTGATGACAGGGAATATTTGAGCAATTTCTGTACCAGTTGGAATTCTATTTTTACCTTCAAATTCGCTGTTCAGATGAACGATACCTTTACTTGGAGCGGTTAAGGTATTGTTTTCTAAGCGCTGTGTCGCTTGATCTAGTTGTACTTTTAATTCTGTTAATTGATTCTCCACGGTTAGTTGTTGCTGAGAAGCTGTTTGTAAAAATTGAGTACGGAGTACTTCAATTTTGGTTGCTAAACTATTATCATAAGTTGCTACACTTCCGATACCAGCTTGCTGAATTTTGAGGCTTGCGATAGATGATTCAAGACCTGCAATACTTTGATTAATTTGAGATAAAAATGGCTCCTCTGCAGTTCCTTGTGTTTGTCCTTGTGAGGCTACAAGATAACGATTCAAAATTGACTGGTGCGGATTGCCAGTTGGTAAGCGAGCCCTTTTATTTATGATAGCATCTCTCAACTCTTGATATTCTCCAATTTGTTGTTGAACTTTTGTAATTTCTTGTTCGATGGCTGATGAACTGCTATTGGCAAGATTAGCTTGATTTGAAACTTCGGTGTTAGTCTTTGTGATACCTAGTTCAATATCATGAGCTTGTTTAGTAAAATTCATAAAGGTATTATGGTAGCCAAATTCATCCTCGCCAGAAAAAAGATCAGTCGCTTTTTCTAAGCTTTGTTTCAAAATTCCAAGTCCTTCTTTTTGCTTCTCAAGTCTTTGTAATTGAGTTTCTAAGGCAGTTTTCTGACTTTCTTCCATTGTTTCAGAGTATTTGATGAGTAAGTCCCCTTTTTCAACTACTTGATTTGCCACTAAATGATTAGCTAGGATAGGATTATCACTGGTTGACTGAATGGAGGCAATGACACTTGTAGGGGCGATTTCTCCTTGGGAAGTAACAGTAATTTCTTTTGTGGCAACAAGGGAGAAAATCAAGATGAAAGTAAATAGTAATGAAAGAGGTATAATTAACATTGTCGCATAGTTATGGTAACGTCTCTGATAAAACTCGACGCTTCTAAAAAGATTAGGATTCATGACATTCTCCTTATTTATTGAATAGATGATGGTAGAAACCTTGCGCCTGCATTAACTCTTGGTGACTACCAACTTCAATGATTTTCCCCTGGTCAAGAACAATGACACGGTTGGTTCGTTCGGCTATACTGAGACGATGGGCTACAAAGAGAATGGTTTTATCAGTGAGGGACATAAGATTATCTATAACTTTTTTCTCAGTCAAGACATCAAGACCGCTAGTAGCTTCATCTAGTATTAAAACAGGAGCTTTAGTTAAAAGAGCACGAGCGAGGGCTATTCGTTGCTTTTGTCCTCCTGATAGACCAGCTCCATCAGAGAGCTGAGTTTGATAGCCCATAGGCATTCTTTCAATGTCTTGACGGATTTCAGCTAATTCACAAGCTCTTAGAATATCTTCTTGGCTAATCATATTATTACCGCCCAAGGTTAAATTTTCCAAGATAGAGCCATTAAAGATATAGGCTTGTTGGGGTAGGTAATTGATATGACGGCGCAAGATTTTTTTATCAATGTTTTTAATATCCTGATGATTGATGGAAATATGTCCTTTGTAGGGTTCAAAGAAATTGACAATCATTTTGGCTAAAGTTGTTTTACCAGAACCACTGACTCCAACTAGGCTAACCTTATCTCCTTGTTTAATCGTGAGATTAATATCTGTTAAGGTATCTCGTCCAAAACCATACTTATAAGAAAGGTCATCAAATTCAATATCGCCCATCAAAAAATGTGAATGAACAGGGTTTTCTTGAACTTGAAATTCAGATTCGACTAGATAGACTTCGTTCAAACGGTTATTAGCAACCTTCGCAGATTGGAGTTTGGTTTGGAGGTTGATAATATTTTCCATAGGAGTTGTAAAGTAAGAAAGAAGTGTGTTAAAGGTAATCAACTGACCGATAGAAATTTTACTCGACATGACTAATTGAGCGCCAAACCATAGGATAAGGATATTCAGAACTAATTTTGTTCCCTGCTTTAAACTCGTTTGTAAAATAGAATACTTACTGAGCTTAAAGGATTTTTCCAAATAATCTACAAATTCGCTGTCTATATTTTGATAGCGATTTTCTTCACTCGTGAGCGACTTGATAGTTTCAATCCCGTTGATATCTTCGATAATGGCAGAGCTAACCATAGAATTACTTTGCATGACATCATGGTTCATTTTTTCGAAAGGCTTCATAAAAGAAAAGATGATGAACATGTATATAGGAATGGAAATAAGAGAAAGAAGGAAGAGATTAGGGTTTTGTGCCAGTAAGACTCCCCCTACAAGAATCAGAATGGAAACATCCAGAAAAAGAGATAGAATGGTAGAAGCCAAGGCATCTATAATAGAGTTAGCATCTGTGAACCGTGAAATGATTTCTCCTGTACGACGTGTCGCAAAGAAAGACATAGGAAGTTCAAAAATATGGCGAATATAGGATAAAATCACATCGATACTTAATCTCTGACTCAGAACGGTTAGGAGATAATCTCTGGAGAAGCTCATGACTTGTTGGAGGATATAGGTGATAACCAGACCAACTGAGATGATTCCTAAAGTTGATTTCATCTGATTTGGGATGTATTCATCCAAGATTCCTTGGAGATAATAAGAACCACCGATATTGATAATAGTTATCAATAAGCTTGAGAGAACAATGTAAGCAATGAGAGATTTTTGTTTGAAAATCAGAGGAAGGAAGCTTAGTAGACCATTCTTTTTATCTTTATGGGGTTGATAGCTAGGTTTGGGAGCTAGAAAAATAGCTACTCCAGTCCATTCAGAGAAAAAGCGTTCTTTTGACATTTTGGTGATTTTTACAGAAGGGTCAGGATCACCAATAACCAGATAGTCTTTCTTTGTTTGATAGACAACATAGTAATGTTGGAGTTTTCCTTCTTTGTTAACGTGAACGATAAATGGATAGGGGACATCACTCATGTCAAAGAGCGTTTTATCTGCTTGAACAGGTCTTGTTTCAAAGCCCATTTCATCAGCGGCTTTTACAATGCCAAGAGCAGTCGTTCCTTCTTTATTGGTCTTTGCAAGTTCTCTCAAGTGAGCTAGAGAAAAATCTGAACCATAGAATTTAGCAATCGAGGCTAAGGCAGCAACACCACAGTCTCTAGCATCTATTTGAGGAACAAATGTACGTTTATAAGAAGTCATTGGCAATTCCTTTCATATAGTGGATAGATCTATTATGCCATAAAAATAAGTTCATATTTTATGAAATCTTGAATAGTCATTGAAACTTCCTGAATGGTAAAAAAGTGATTAGAAATTATCTTTTAAAAAAAATTTAGAGGTGGTTTTAAATAAAAAAGCTAATTTAAGACGTTTCGATGACAATTCAAGATTTGGATGAAAAATTTTAAAAAACAATGATATACTAAACTTGTCAAAGTTGCAACAAGACAAAAATTAAAAATAAAAAAGGAGTATTTGTCATGAATACAAAAATGATGGAACAATTTGAGATTATGGATGCTGATATGCTTACTTGCGTTGAAGGTGGCGGTTGGATAAGATGTGGACTTGGTGTAGTTGGAGGGGCATTGACTACAGGAATTGCTGGTAGCGCCTTAGGAACTGTAACGCTACCTATCATTGGTACTGTATCTGGAGCTACTGTTGGTTTTTGGGGCGGAGCGGCAGCTGGTGCTGCTAAATACTGTTAAAAATCGCTCTTCATTACTAAGCTGAACTTAGTTGGAATGGAGTAAATAATTATGAACAAGAAAAAGATAGTTTCAACTATAGTATTTTTAGTATTTATTATAATATCAGTGGATAATTTTTTTAGAGACTTAACCCCATTGCTATTCATTTTGAATATTATTGGCCTAACTTGTTTTTTAGTGTTAACATACATTAGCATAAAAGACATGATCTTAAATAGAAGTAAATGATGATTTGGTTAGTCCTAGAACCAATCAACTCATGTTCATCGGCTTGACAGGTTTTATGTATATCATTTGTTTGTATAGAGGTATTACAGCAGGAGAATCCTATCAACAACTAATCGCTTATATTGGCGCTGTTCTCTGCTTGATTGTCATGTTTCTGCTCATTTGGGGCTTGAAGTATTATAAAAAGTAGAGCTTAATGAAGTATAAAAGAAAAGGGTAAGTGTTTTCGCAATACTTACCCTTTTATAATGAAGTTTTTGCAATTCAAGATGTTTCGATGACCATTTAAGATTTATATGAATTTGTAATCTTAAATAAGGTAAGATAAAGATAACAAATGTAAAGGAGTATTCTTATGAAGAAACAAAAGATAAAATCGCTATTACTTGTACCACTTGTATTTGCATCTATTACTGCAGGTCTTGCATATGCAGAAGAACAGCCTACTACTTCATCTATCCAGGCGAATGATAGTTCTCTTGTGGCGCCAGATTTACAATCGGGTACGGAAAAGATGGAGCATAAACCTTCTGTTGTAACCCCAGAAGAGTATGAGAAGAATGTTACGGACTTTAAAAAGATAGATATTGAAGCTGTTCGTCAATCTTTTACAGAGGATCAATTGGAACATACTATTTATTTTGGTAGAAAAACTTGCTCTCATTGTCGTCAATTTTCTCCTGAATTGAAAGAATTTAATAACTTGATTGAAAAGAAGTTAGAGTATTATGATTTGGATGGTAAGGATTTTGATGGGGAAGCGAGAGAGTTTCTATTTAAAAAAGTCGGTATTCCAGGAACACCAACAATTTTGTATTTAAAAAATGGACATCCGATATCTGGATGGGTTGGTGGCGGAGCAACTGCACAACAGGTGTATGATTATATGTACTCGAGAAACTCACCTAAGCAAACGGAGACAGTAAAATCTTCTGAGGAAACAGTAACTGAAAGTGTCCGTGATGAGAAAACCAGAAATGACAGCATGAGTATTAGTGATAAAGTTGTAAGCGACAGCAAAGGTATGAGTGATGAAAAAAGAACTGAAATGAAAATATCCAATGTTAATCCCAATTCTAATAGTGAAAATAGTGGGAAAGTGAAGAGTACAAACTCAACTTCTGAAGCTAAAACTACTCAATCTGACAATTTAGCAATGTTAGACAATAAGAATCAATTGGAAACTCCCAAACCTATTTTTGATGTTGCTCAAGAAAATAAAACTCCTCCAACTGATGTTAAGAGGACTGATTATGTAAGCGAATCTATTACTTCGAATGAAAAATTATTACCGAAAACAGGAGAGGAAGAAAGTTACCAACTGCTTCGGCTGGCTGTCGCGTTTTTTATGGCTTCTGTAATGATTAAAGTGAAACAAAAAATTCATAAATAAAAATAGATGGTAAACAGGTGCAATGATACTATTTGTTTGTAATAACATATAGCTAACATTTGCCTATAGACAAGAGTGAAAGGGCAAGTATGTTTTTAATGCTTGCTTTTTAAATTTTTTAACAATTCAAGACGTTTCGATGACAATTCAAGATTTGGATGAAAAAAATTAATAAACGATGATATACTAAACTTGTCAAAGTTGCAACAAGACAAAAATTAAAATTAAAATTAAAATTAAAAATAAAAAAGGAGGTATTCCTCATGGAAACAAAAACAACGACTCAATTTGCAGTTATGGATAATGAAATGCTTGCTCGTATAGAGGGTGGGGATGTATCTGATATTTATAGAGGGTACGCTAATCAGGTAAGTCCATTCGGTTCTTACCCTCCTATATTAAAAAATTCAGGTCCTTTTCCAGTAAGTGGTTACTGCCCGCGCGGTTATCATGACCGTGGTTATATAGGAGCAGGTTTTCATTTATGTGGAATATAGGCTGAAATACAAGAAATGAGGAAGAATTTCTATGAAAAAGTATCAGTTTGTCTTCAAAATAAGTGCAGTTTTCTCTTACTTATTTTTCGTATTTGGTCTTTCTCAGATGACGCTTATTATTCAAAATTATTGGCAATTTTCTTCCCAGATTGGCAATTTCGTCTGGATTCAAAATTTCTTGAGTTTGCTATTTAGCGGAGTCATGATTTGGATTCTGGTTAAGACAGGTCATGGTTATCTCTTTCACATTCCAAGAAAAAAATGGCTTTGGTATTCGATTTTGACAGTATTAGTGCTAGTGCTCCAGATCTCTTTTAACGTTCAGACAGCTAAACATGTTCAGTCAACTGCTGAAGGTTGGGCTGTATTGATCGGTTATAGTGGGACCAACTTTGCTGAGCTAGGTATCTATATAACTTTGTTCTTTCTGACTCCACTTATGGAAGAGCTAATCTATAGAGGATTACTGCAACACGCCTTTTTTAAGCATTCGAGATTTGGCCTTGATTTGCTTCTTCCGTCAATTTTATTTGCTCTTCCTCATTTTTCAAGCCTGCCTAGTTTGTTAGATATCTTCATCTTTGCAACATCTGGCATCATCTTTGCTAGTTTGACCCGCTATACCAAGAGCATTTATCCTTCCTATGCGGTGCATGTGATCAATAATATTTTCGCAACATTACCATTTTTGCTGACTTTTTTACATAGGGTCTTGGGGTAAAAAAACAAAAGGCTTGCTTTTCAGCCATAGAGGAGATTATCATGTATAAACACTTATTTTTCCTAGATTCCAAAACCTTAGACTGGTTGACGCCCTATATTCTAGTCTTGGCTTCTGATACCATTGCTTTTAATGTTTTTGTGCTAACCTTTGTATCTGCGGTGGTCTTTAATTCCCTAAATTCCATGCTAGCTTTAATGGCTATATTCTTAGGGGCTGGTTATGTAGTCGGATTTTGGTTACTAAAATGGTTTGTTTTGGAAAGGCTAGAACTAAAGGATGACTTGTAGGGAAGTTTGTTGAGGAGGATAGTTTTATGGAGTTTTTTGATAAATTTCATGCCTTGTGCTTTGGATTTTTAGTACTACTAATCGTCATTACAGTTCCTTATACGATTAACCATGGGGATTTTTTTCAAAATGAATCTGAATTGATTATTGTAAGTCTTCTAGTAACCTCGCTGAGTGTTGTTTATGCTAGAAAGTTTGAAATGATTTCTTTTGGGATGTTAAGCAAGAAAGACCTTTTGCTTTTCATTGCAATCTTTCTTCTAAGTGTGCTTGAGACGCTGGTTTATATTCATTTCTTTGCTGTTTCTTCTGGCGCAGGAGTTCAACACTTGGCGGAAGTCAGCAGAGGAATTTCCCTGTCTTTGATTTTGACTACCTCAGTTTTTGGCCCCATCCAGGAGGAACTCATTTTCAGAGGACTTCTTCAAGGTGCGGTTTTTGACAACTCTTGGTTAGGGCTTGTGCTAACTTCCTCTCTCTTTTCTTTCATGCATGGACCTTCTAATGTCCCTTCGTTTATTTTTTATCTACTTGGGGGCTTGTTGCTGGGCTTTGCTTATAAAAAGAGCCAAAACTTATGGGTTTCGACTCTAGTCCACATGTTTTACAATGCTTGGCCACTCTTATATTATTTATAAAAATTATGAAAAGGTAAGTAGGAGATGGTGCTTACCTTTTTCTTTCTATAATGATACCCAAGCCAATTGAGTTTTCTTTGAGAATCGGGTGTGGAGCGGTTGACGAATAGGGCAAAAACTAGTAGAATAGTAAGGAAACTTTATACGGAGGAAAGAAATGGATTTGGGTGATAATGAGCTAACACTGACTCCCATACCTGGGAAAAGTGGCAAGGCTTATATGGGTAGCTATCCTGATGGGAAGCGCATCTTTGTAAAAATGAACACCTCTCCAATCCTACCTGGTCTAGCTAGAGAACAAATTGCTCCACAATTATTATGGAGTCGCCGTTTGGCAGATGGGCGTGATATGTGTGCTCAAGAATGGTTGACAGGCAAGATATTGACACCCTATGATATGAATCGTAAGCAAATCGTCAATATTTTAACCCGCCTTCATCGCTCACGTCCTTTGATGACACAGTTGAGTCGGTTGGGATATGCCATGGAAACACCTGTAGATTTACTACAGTCTTGGCAGGAAACTGCTCCAGATACTTTGCGTAAAAATCATTTTATCAGTGAAGTGATGGCTGATTTACGTCAGACTATTCCAGGATTTAGAGAGGACTATGCGACCATTGTCCATGGAGATGTACGACATAGTAATTGGATTGAGACAGACAGTGGCTTGATTTATTTGGTGGATTGGGATTCGGTTCGCTTGACCGACCGCATGTTTGATGTGGCCCATATGCTCTGCCATTATATTCCAGAACATCAGTGGAAGGAATGGTTGACCTACTACGGTTACAAGTATAATCAAACGGTATTAAGTAAATTGTATTGGTACGGTCAATTGTCTTATTTGAGCCAGATTTCCAAGTATTATATGAACCAAGATTTAGAAAATGTCAATCGGGAGATCCATGGCTTGCGTCACTTCCGAGACAAGTATGGAAAGAGAAGATGAGAGTTAGAAATCGTAAAGGGGCAACAGAATTACTAGAGGCAAATCCCCAGTATGTGGTCCTCAATCCCTTGGAAGCCAAGGCAAAATGGCGGGACTTGTTTGGCAATGATAATCCCATTCATGTGGAAGTTGGAAGTGGAAAGGGTGCCTTTGTTTCAGGTATGGCCAAGAAAAACCCTGACATCAACTATATCGGGATTGATATTCAAAAGTCTGTTTTGAGCTACGCTTTGGACAAGGTGCTTGAAGTTGGAGTGCCTAACATCAAGCTCTTGTGGGTAGATGGTTCTGACTTGACTGACTACTTTGAAGACGGTGAGATTGATCGCTTGTATCTGAACTTTTCAGATCCATGGCCGAAAAAACGCCATGAAAAGCGTCGTTTGACCTACAAGACCTTTTTGGATACCTTCAAACGTATCTTGCCTGAAAATGGAGAAATTCATTTCAAGACGGATAACCGTGGCTTGTTTGAGTACAGTTTAGTGAGCTTTTCTCAATATGGCATGAAGCTCAATGGTGTCTGGCTAGATTTGCATGCCAGTGATTTTGAAGGCAATGTCATGACAGAATACGAGCAAAAATTCTCAAACAAGGGGCAAGTTATCTACCGAGTTGAGGCAGAATTTTAAGAGATAGCCTAAAATTAGGCTGTACAAGTGCTTTTGCTTTACATAAGTTGGCAAACGTGCTATACTGATAGTAAGAATATGAAAAGTGAGGCGGGGAAATATCTTCGCCTCTTGCTTATGAGGAGGTGGACGCAATCGCAACAATCGTAGAATTAGTCAGAGAAGTTGTAGAACCTGTCATAGAAGCTCCTTTCGAACTCGTGGATATCGAGTATGGAAAGATTGGCAGTGACATGATTCTCAGTATTTTTGTAGATAAACCTGAAGGAATTACCTTGAACGACACGGCAGACTTGACAGAAATGATCAGTCCTGTCCTAGACACCATCAAGCCAGATCCCTTCCCAGAACAATATTTCCTAGAAATCACCAGTCCAGGCTTGGAACGTCCTTTGAAAACCAAGGATGCTGTTGCTGGAGCGGTTGGGAAATACATCCATGTCGGGCTCTACCAAGCCATCGATAAGCAAAAGGTCTTTGAAGGAACCTTGTTGGCCTTCGAAGAGGACGAGTTGACTATGGAATATATGGACAAGACACGTAAGAAAACTGTCCAAATTCCATACAGTTTAGTATCAAAAGCACGTTTAGCAGTTAAATTATAGAAAAAGAAAGGATAGCTTTTGAGGATTCAAAAGTGAAGAAAACATGAGTAAAGAAATGCTAGAGGCCTTCCGCATTTTGGAAGAAGACAAGGGAATCAAAAAAGAAGATATCATCGACGCAGTAGTAGAGTCGCTTCGTTCCGCTTATCGCAGACGCTATGGTCAATCAGACAGCGTAGCCATTGACTTTAACGAAAAAACAGGTGACTTTACCGTTTACACTGTCCGTGAAGTTGTTGATGAAGTATTTGATAGCCGTTTGGAAATCAGCTTGAAAGATGCTCTTGCCATCAATTCAGCCTATGAACTTGGTGATAAAATCAAGTTTGAAGAAGCGCCTGCTGAGTTTGGTCGTGTAGCAGCCCAATCTGCCAAACAAACTATCATGGAAAAAATGCGCAAGCAAACACGTGCCATCACTTACAATACTTACAAAGAGCATGAACAAGAAATCATGTCTGGTACTGTAGAACGCTTTGACAACCGCTTCATCTATGTCAACCTTGGCAGCATCGAAGCCCAATTGTCAAAACAAGACCAAATCCCTGGAGAAGTTTTTGCTTCTCATGATCGTATTGAAGTTTATGTCTACAAGGTTGAAGATAACCCTCGCGGTGTCAATGTCTTTGTTAGCCGTAGCCATCCAGAAATGATCAAACGCTTGATGGAGCAAGAAATTCCTGAGGTCTATGACGGAACTGTTGAAATCATGAGCGTGGCTCGTGAAGCTGGTGACCGTACCAAGGTTGCCGTTCGTAGCCACAATCCAAACGTGGATGCTATCGGTACAATCGTTGGACGTGGTGGTGCTAATATCAAGAAGATTACTAGCAAATTCCACCCAGCTCGCTACGATGCTAAGAATGACCGCATGGTACCAATCGAAGAAAACATCGACGTTATCGAGTGGGTAGCAGATCCAGCTGAATTTATCTACAATGCTATCGCTCCTGCTGAAGTTGACCAAGTTATCTTTGATGAAAACGACAGCAAACGTGCCTTGGTGGTTGTTCCAGATAACAAGCTTTCTCTTGCTATTGGTCGTCGTGGACAAAACGTGCGCTTGGCGGCTCACTTGACTGGTTACCGTATCGATATCAAATCTGCTAGCGAATTTGAAGCCATGGAAGACGCTGCTTCAGTAGAGTTGGAAGTAGAAAACGATACTGTAGAAGAATAAAAGCTGCTAGAGGAGGGAAAGATGAAAACGAGAAAAATCCCTTTGCGCAAGTCTGTCGTGTCCAATGAAGTGATTGATAAGCGTGATTTGCTCCGCATTGTCAAGAACAAGGAAGGACAAGTCTTTATCGATCCGACAGGCAAGGCCAATGGCCGTGGTGCTTATATCAAACTAGACAATGCAGAAGCCCTAGAGGCGAAAAAGAAGAAGGTCTTTAACCGTAGCTTTAGCATGGAAGTGGAAGAAAGCTTTTATGACGAGTTGATCGCTTATGTGGATCACAAAGTGAAAAGAAGAGAGTTAGGACTTGAATAAGCAAAAGATAAGCAATCTCTTGGGACTTGCTCAGAGAGCAGGGCGGATTATATCGGGTGAAGAATTGGTGGTCAAGGCCATTCAAGACGGTAAGGCCAAGTTGGTCTTTCTAGCCCATGATGCTGGACCCAATCTGACCAAGAAGATTCAAGATAAAAGTCATTATTATCAAGTAGAAATTGTAACCGTGTTTTCAACACTGGAATTAAGCATAGCAGTCGGGAAATCGAGAAAGGTTTTGGCTGTAACAGATGCTGGATTTACAAAGAAAATGAGGTCTCTTATGGAATAGAAGAGGAGGACATGATTTGTCTAAGAAAAGATTGTACGAAATCGCAAAAGAACTTGGAAAAGAAAGTAAAGAAGTTGTAGCGCGTGCAAAAGAGTTGGGCTTGGATGTGAAAAGCCACTCATCAAGTGTGGAAGAAGCTGTCGCTGCAAAAATCGCTGCCAGCTTTAAGCCTGCAGCTGCTCCGAAAGCAGAAGCAAAACCTGCAGCACCAAAAGCAAGTACAGAAAAGAAAGCCGAAAAATCTGAGCCAGCTAAACCAGCTGTAGCTAAGGAAGAGGTAAAACCTGCAGCCCCAAAAGCAAGTGCAGAAAAGAAAGCCGAAAAGTCTGAACCAGTAAAACCAGCTGTAGCCAAGGAAGAGGCAAAACCAGCTGAGGCAGTCGCTCCGAAGGCAGAAAAAGTAGCGGCTAAACCGCAAAGTCGTAATTTCAAGGCTGAGCGTGAAGCACGTGCTAAAGAGCAGGCAGAACGACGCAAGCAAAATAAAGGCAATAACCGTGACCAACAACAAAACGGCAACCGTCAGAAAAACGACGGTCGTAATGGTGGGAAACAAGCTCAAGGCAACCGCGACAATCGTCGCTTTAATGACCAAGCTAAGAAACAGCAAGGTCAGCAAAATCGTAGAAATGAGCGCCGTCAACAAGAGGACAAGCGTTCAAATCAAGCGGCTCCACGTATTGACTTTAAAGCTCGTGCAGCAGCCCTAAAAGCAGAGCAAAATGCAGAGTACGCACGTTCAAGCGAGGAACGCTTCAAGCAGTATCAGGCTGCTAAAGAAGCCTTGGCTCAAGCTAACAAACGCAAGGAACCAGAGGAAATCTTTGAAGAAGCGGCTAAGTTAGCTGAACAAGCGCAACAAGCACAGCAAGTTCAAGCAGTGGTTGAAGTCGTCCCTGAGAAAAAAGAACCTGCAGTAGATACACGTCGTAAAAAACAAGCTCGACCAGACAAAAATCGTGACGATTATGATCATGAAGAAGATGGTCCTAGAAAACAACAAAAGAATCGAAGTAGTCAAAATCAAGTGAGAAATCAAAAGAATAGTAACTGGAATAACAACAAGAAGAACAAAAAAGGCAATAACAAGAACAATCGTAATCAGACTCCAAAACCTGTTACAGAGCGTAAATTCCATGAATTGCCAACAGAATTTGAATATACAGATGGTATGACCGTTGCGGAAATCGCAAAACGTATCAAACGTGAACCAGCTGAAATCGTTAAGAAACTCTTTATGATGGGGGTCATGGCCACACAAAACCAATCTTTGGATGGGGAAACCATTGAACTCCTCATGGTGGATTACGGTATCGAAGCCAAACAAAAGGTTGAAGTGGATAATGCCGACATCGAACGTTTCTTTGTCGAAGATGGTTATCTCAATGAAGATGAATTGGTTGAGCGTCCACCAGTTGTAACTATCATGGGACACGTTGACCATGGTAAAACAACTCTCCTAGATACCCTTCGTAACTCTCGTGTTGCGACAGGTGAAGCAGGTGGTATCACTCAGCATATCGGTGCCTACCAAATTGTGGAAAATGGTAAGAAGATTACCTTCCTTGATACACCAGGACACGCGGCCTTTACATCTATGCGTGCGCGTGGTGCTTCTGTTACCGATATTACGATCTTGGTCGTAGCGGCAGATGACGGGGTTATGCCTCAGACTATCGAAGCCATCAACCACTCAAAAGCGGCCAACGTTCCAATCATCGTAGCCATCAACAAGATTGATAAACCAGGTGCTAACCCAGAACGCGTTATCGGTGAATTGGCAGAGCATGGAGTTATGTCAACTGCTTGGGGTGGAGATTCTGAATTTGTTGAAATCTCAGCTAAATTCAACCAAAATATCGAAGAATTGTTGGAAACAGTCCTGCTTGTGGCTGAAATTCAAGAACTCAAGGCAGACCCAACAGTGCGTGCAATCGGTACAGTTATCGAAGCTCGCTTGGATAAAGGAAAAGGTGCGGTCGCAACCCTTCTTGTTCAACAAGGTACCTTGAATGTTCAAGACCCAATCGTTGTCGGAAATACCTTCGGTCGTGTCCGTGCTATGACCAACGACCTTGGTCGTCGTGTTAAAGTTGCTGGACCATCAACACCAGTTTCTATCACAGGTTTGAACGAAGCGCCAATGGCTGGTGACCACTTTGCTGTTTACGAAGATGAAAAATCTGCGCGTGCAGCAGGTGAAGAGCGTGCCAAACGTGCCCTCATGAAACAACGTCAAGCTACTCAACGTGTCAGCCTTGAAAACCTCTTTGATACCCTTAAAGCTGGTGAACTCAAATCAGTTAACGTGATCATCAAGGCCGATGTACAAGGTTCTGTTGAAGCCCTTTCTGCCTCACTTCAAAAGATCGACGTGGAAGGTGTCAAAGTGACCATCGTTCACTCAGCGGTCGGTGCCATCAACGAATCAGACGTGACCCTTGCCGAAGCTTCAAATGCCTTTATCGTTGGTTTCAACGTACGCCCTACACCACAAGCTCGTCAACAAGCTGAAGCTGACGATGTGGAAATTCGTCTCCACAGCATTATCTATAAGGTTATCGAAGAGATGGAAGAAGCCATGAAAGGGATGCTTGATCCAGAATTCGAAGAAAAAGTTATTGGTGAAGCGGTTATCCGTGAAACCTTCAAGGTGTCTAAAGTGGGAACTATCGGTGGATTTATGGTTATCAACGGTAAGGTTGCCCGTGACTCTAAAGTCCGTGTTATCCGTGATGGTGTCGTTATCTATGATGGTGAACTCGCAAGCTTGAAACACTATAAAGACGACGTTAAGGAAGTTACAAATGGCCGTGAAGGTGGATTGATGATCGACGGCTACAATGATATTAAGATGGATGATGTGATTGAGGCCTATGTCATGGAAGAAATCAAGAGATAAGATTTTTTGCTCCTTTCTTAGGTGGTGAGGGACGCAAGCAAACCGATGGTTTCATTGCTTATTTTTGAGCCTAGGGTCTCAAAAATCCCCTGTGATGGGACTGATAAATCAGTTCCATCACTTTCACCACGGCGAAAGAAGCAGATGACTTCAAATTGAACTTCGTTTCAATTTAAACTGAAAATCAAGAAGTTTAAAATAGCTAGGTCTGCTGGCCTAGCTTTTGGTTCAAAGTAGAGAAAGGAATATCATGGCAAATCATTTCCGTACAGATCGTGTGGGCATGGAAATCAAGCGTGAAGTCAATGAGATTTTGCAAAAGAAAGTCCGTGATCCACGTGTCCAAGGTGTGACCATCACAGATGTTCAGATGCTGGGTGACTTGTCTGTTGCCAAGGTTTATTACACCATTTTGAGTAACCTTGCTTCGGATAACCAAAAAGTCCAAATCGGGCTTGAAAAAGCAACTGGTACCATCAAACGTGAACTTGGTCGCAATTTGAAATTGTACAAAATCCCAGATTTGACCTTCGTCAAAGACGAGTCCATCGAGTATGGAAACAAGATTGACGAGATGCTACGCAATCTGGATAAGAACTAAGAAAGAGGGGTTGCCCCTCTTTTTTGGTGGAGAAAAAGGCAATAAAACATGATGGGGGAATCTTTCTAGACTTATACTCAATGAAAA
>NZ_VMMS01000084.1:0-3462 GCF_013277315.1 Streptococcus sp. 2106 | reverse complement strand
TAGTAGACCTTCCTTTGCCTCACGTTTCAAACGTTCTAAGATATCAGGTTCCTCTACCTCTAGTTCATCTAAGAGACCATATTTTTTCAAAATACGCTGTCTGACTTTTCCATCTTTTCGATATCCCTCCACAAGATAGACATGAGTACGCCCTTCTTTGTTGGTTGTTGTTTTAATAAATGCCATACTCTATTATAGCATACATAATTATATACAACAAACAAAAAGTTGAAAAATAGTCGAAAAATCCAGATGTACCAAGGTATTAAGTAAGGTCGGCGGAGAATTAAGTGATAAAGTCGGGAGTTTATAAAACCCAACGTTTGGAAATGTCGATCTTACTTCATATGATTGTGAATGGGGTTGCTTTCTGTTTGTTGGCTCTCGTGGTGATTTTGAGTAGGACATTAGGGATTTCTGTTTAAGATTATTGACAATTGCTTACTTGTTTCTACTGGGAAAAAGATGAATGCAATCGTGTCCATTTTTTTCTTTTTATGGTAAAATAGAGAAATAATATGATGAAAAGCCTTGAGGGAGTGACCGATATGTCAAGTAAAGCCAATCATGCAAAGACAGCTATTTGCGGAATTATCAATGTAACCCCAGATTCCTTTTCGGATGGTGGTCAATTTTTTGCTCTTGAGCAGGCACTCCAGCAGGCTCGTAAATTGATAGCAGAAGGGGCTAGTATGCTAGATATCGGCGGAGAATCGACTCGGCCGGGAAGTAGCTATGTTGAGGTTGAGATAGAAGAGGAAATCCAGCGTGTTGTTCCAGTGATTAAAGCGATTCGCAAGGAAAGTGATGTCCTCATCTCTATTGATACTTGGAAGAGTCAGGTAGCAGAAGCTGCTTTGGCTGCTGGTGCCAATCTAGTCAATGATATCACTGGTCTTATGGGTGATGAGAAAATGGCCCATGTGGTTGCTAAGGCTGGTGCGAAAGTAGTCATTATGTTTAATCCAGTCATGGCGCGACCTCAGCATCCTAGCTCGCTCATATTTCCTCATTTCGGTGTTGGTCAAGCTTTTACAGAGGAAGAGTTAGCTGACTTTGAAAAAATGCCAATCGAAGACTTGATGGAGACTTTCTTTGAACGAGCCCTAGCGAGAGCAAATCAAGCTGGAATCGCACAAGAAAATATCCTGTTGGATCTAGGAATTGGCTTTGGTCTGACCAAGAAAGAAAATCTGCTTCTTTTACGGGACCTGGATAAACTACATCAGAAAGGATATCCAATCTTTCTCGGAGTGTCGCGCAAGCGATTTGTCATCAATATTCTTGAAGAAAATGGTTTTGATGTCAATCCTGAGACAGAACTTGGTTTCCGCAATCGAGATACAGCTTCGGCTCATGTAACTAGTATTGCTGCAAGACAGGGTGTAGAAGTGGTGCGCGTGCATGATGTAGCTAGTCACAGGATGGCAGTTGAAATTGCCTCCGCTATTCGTCTGGCTGATGAAGCGGAAAATTTAGATTTAAAACAATATAAATAAGATGAAAGAAATTGAAAACAATCAGTGGATTGCCAACTACCGGACGGACCAACCGCATTTTGGCTTGGAACGCATGGTGGAACTATTAGCATTGCGTGGCAATCCCCATCTCAAACTCAAGGTCATCCATATCGGAGGGACCAATGGCAAGGGTTCGACCATTGCTTTTTTGAAAAATATGCTGGAAAAGCTAGGGCTAAGAGTTGGGGTGTTCAGCTCGCCCTATCTCATTCATTACACAGACCAGATTAGCATCAATGGGGAATCCATTCCCGAGGCTAGGCTAGAAGACCTCATGGCAGACTATCAGTCTTTGCTGGAGGGAGAAGCGGCCGCCAATTTACAGGGCACAACCGAGTTTGAGATTATCACAGCCATAGCTTATGATTACTTTGCCTCAGAGCAAGTAGATGTGGCCATTATGGAAGTGGGCATGGGTGGACTTTTAGATAGTACCAATGTCTGCCAGCCAATTTTAACAGGAATTACGACTATTGGACTGGACCATGTAGCCCTACTTGGTGATACCTTGGAAGCTATAGCAGAGCAGAAAGCTGGTATTATCAAACAAGGAATTCCCTTGGTGACAGGTCGTATCGCTCCAGAAGCTTTGGCTGTGATTGACCGCATTGCGGAAGGGAAAGATGCGCCGAGACTTGCCTATGGGAAAGATTATCAAGTTAGTCATCAAAAGAGTGTGGTTACAGGCGAAGTCTTTGACTATACAAGTGTTGTCAGACAAGGTCGCTTCCAGACTGGCCTGCTTGGTTTGCACCAGATAGAGAATGCTGGGATTGCCATAGCTTTACTTGATACTTTTTGTCAAGAAGATGGTCGAGAACTAGCAAGCAATCATTTGCTTGCTCAAGCCTTGGAAGAAACAAGTTGGCCAGGGCGTCTGGAGGTCGTGTCAAGGAACCCCTTGATGATCTTGGATGGGGCCCACAATCCCCATGCTATCAAGGCTTTATTGACAACCTTGCAAGAACGCTTTGCGGATTATCGTAAGGAAATCCTCTTTACTTGCATCAAAACCAAGACCTTGGAGGATATGTTGGACTTGTTGGAGCAAATCCCAGATACCGAGCTTACTTTGACACATTTTGACGATAGTCGGGCGACTGATGAAAGCGTGCTGAAAGAGGCAGCAAAGTCTAGAAATCTCAGCTACCAAGGTTGGCAGGATTTTCTAGAGCAGAAATTGACAGATAAAAAAGAAGAGAAAAAAACAGTTAGGATTGTCACAGGTTCCTTGTATTTCTTGAGCCAAGTGAGAGCCTATCTGATGGAGAGGAAAAACGAGAATGGATACACAAAAGATTGAAACAGCTGTAAAAATGATTATCGAGGCTGTAGGAGAGGACGCTAACCGCGAGGGCTTGCAGGAAACACCTGCTCGTGTCGCTCGTATGTACCAAGAGATTTTTTCAGGGCTTGGTCAAACAGCGGAGGAACATTTGTCAAAATCCTTTGAGATTATTGACGATAATATGGTGGTAGAGAAGGATATCTTTTTCCACACCATGTGTGAGCACCACTTTCTACCATTTTATGGGAGAGCGCATATTGCCTACATTCCAGATGGTCGTGTGGCAGGTTTGTCTAAGCTAGCTCGTACGGTTGAAGTTTATTCGAAAAAACCACAAATTCAAGAACGTTTGAATATCGAAGTGGCCGATGCCTTGATGGAGTATCTAGGTGCTAAAGGAGCCTTTGTTGTCATTGAAGCAGAACATATGTGTATGAGCATGCGTGGTGTCAGAAAACCGGGCACTGCCACCTTGACGACAGTAGCTCGTGGTCTATTTGAAACAGATAAGGACCTCCGAGATCAGGCTTATCGTTTAATGGGACTATAATACTCTTCGAAAATCAAATTCAAACCACGTCAGCTTCCATCTGCAACCTCAAAACAGTGTTTTGAGCAGCCTGCGGCTAGCTTCCTAGTTTGCACTTTGATTTT
>NZ_VMMS01000083.1:0-9164 GCF_013277315.1 Streptococcus sp. 2106 | reverse complement strand
GATTTAGGTAAAATAATTATTTTTATGAGGAGGTTGTAAAATCTCCTTTTTTGCTACAAGAGTTTTTGAAAAGGGACTTCTAATACTCAATGGAAATCAAAGAGCAAACTAGGTAGCTCGCCACAGGATGCTCAAAATACTGATTTGAGGTTGTAGAAAGTCAGTCACATATATACGGTAAGACGACGCTGACGTGGTTTGAAGAGATTTTCGAAGAGTATAAAGAAGTTGCTCAGAGAAGATTCTTGATGGCTAATTTGAACTTGAAATTTAGCACCTAGAAAATTTTTGAAAAAAGAGGATTTTTTTGAATAAAAGCCTTTACAAAAAAAATTAAAGTGGTATAATTAAATCATAAAAGGTGCAAACGTTTTCGTAAAACGTTTGCCTAAATAAAAATAAAGGAGATTTGAATGATGAAAGATACATTCAAAAATGTCTTGTCTTTCGAATTTTGGCAAAAATTCGGTAAGGCTTTGATGGTGGTTATCGCGGTTATGCCGGCTGCTGGTTTGATGATTTCAATCGGTAAGTCTATCGTGATGATTAACCCTAACTTTGCTCCACTCGTTATTACTGGTGGTGTCCTAGAGCAAATCGGTTGGGGGGTTATCGTTAACCTTCATATCTTGTTTGCCCTCGCTATTGGAGGAAGCTGGGCTAAGGAACGTGCTGGTGGTGCGTTTGCGGCAGGTCTTGCCTTTATCCTAATCAACCGTATCACTGGTACAATCTTTGGTGTATCAGGAGACATGTTGAAGAATCCAGAAGCTATGGTAACAACTCTCTTTGGTGGATCAATCAAAGTTGCTGATTACTTCATTAGTGTTATGGAAGCTCCAGCACTTAACATGGGTGTATTCGTAGGGATTATTTCTGGTTTTATTGGAGCAACTGCTTACAATAAATACTATAACTTCCGTAAGCTTCCTGATGCACTTTCATTCTTTAACGGAAAACGTTTTGTACCATTTGTAGTTATTCTTCGTTCAGTAATTGCTGCAATTCTACTTTCAGCTTTCTGGCCACTTGTGCAAACTGGTATCAATAGCTTTGGTATCTGGATTGCCAACTCACAAGAAACTGCTCCAATCCTTGCACCATTCTTGTATGGTACATTGGAACGTTTGCTCTTGCCATTTGGTCTTCACCACATGTTGACTATCCCAATGAACTACACAGCTCTTGGTGGTACTTATGATGTCTTAACTGGTGCAGCAAAAGGTAGCCAAGTATTTGGTCAAGATCCACTTTGGCTTGCATGGGTAACAGACCTTGTAAACCTTAAAGGTACTGATGCTAGTCAATACCAACACTTGTTAGATACAGTACATCCAGCTCGTTTCAAAGTTGGACAAATGATCGGTTCATTCGGTATCTTGATGGGTGTGGTTGTGGCTATCTACCGTAATGTTGATGCTGACAAGAAACACAAATACAAAGGTATGATGATTGCGACAGCTCTTGCAACATTCTTGACAGGGGTTACTGAACCAATCGAATACATGTTCATGTTCGTCGCAACACCTATGTATCTTGTTTACTCACTTGTTCAAGGTGCTGCCTTCGCTATGGCTGACGTCGTAAACCTACGTATGCACTCATTCGGTTCAATCGAGTTCTTGACTCGTACACCTATTGCAATCAGTGCTGGTATCGGTATGGATATCATTAACTTCATTTGGGTAACTGTTCTCTTTGCTGTAATCATGTACTTTATCGCAAACTTCATGATTCAAAAATTCAACTACGCAACTCCAGGGCGTAACGGAAACTACGAAACTGCTGAAGGTTCAGAAGAATCTAGCAGCGAAGTGAAAGTTGCAGCAGGTTCTCAAGCTGTAAATATTATCAACCTTCTTGGTGGACGTGCAAACATCGTTGATGTTGACGCATGTATGACTCGTCTTCGTGTAACTGTTAAAGATGCAGATAAAGTAGGAAATACAGAGCAATGGAAAGCAGAAGGAGCTATGGGGCTTGTCATGAAAGGACAAGGGGTTCAAGCTATCTACGGACCAAAAGCTGACGTATTGAAATCTGATATCCAAGATATCCTTGATTCAGGTGAAATCATTCCTGAAACTCTTCCAAGTCAAATGACTGAAGCACAACAAAACACTGTACACTACAAAGGTGTAACAGAGGAAGTTTACTCAGTAGCAGACGGTCAAGTTGTTGCCTTGGAACAAGTGAAAGATCCAGTGTTTGCTCAAAAAATGATGGGTGACGGATTTGCAGTAGAACCTGCAAATGGAAACATTGTATCTCCAGTTTCAGGTACTGTATCAAGTATCTTCCCTACAAAACATGCTCTTGGTCTTGTGACTGAAGCGGGTCTTGAAGTACTTGTTCACATTGGTTTGGACACAGTAAGTCTTGAAGGCAAACCATTTACTGTTCATGTAGCTGAAGGACAAAAAGTTGCAGCAGGTGATCTTCTTGTCACAGCTGACTTGGATGCTATCCGTGCAGCAGGTCGTGAAACTTCAACAGTGGTTGTCTTCACAAATGCTGAAGCTATTAAATCAGTTAAATTAGAAAAAACAGGTTCTCTTGCAGCTAAAACAGCAGTTGCTAAAGTAGAATTGTAATATACTTGAGGTTGGAAGCTGTTTTCCAACCTCTTGTTTTGGGAGAAAAGCATGAAATTTTTAACACTCAATACTCATAGCTGGATGGAAAAAGAAGCTGAGGAAAAATTCCAGCTCTTGCTTGAAGATATTCTTGATAAAGATTATGATTTGATTTGTTTCCAAGAAATCAATCAGGAGATTACTTCGCCAGAGGTGGAGGTTAATGACCTTTATCAAGCTTTGCCAGCAGCTGAGCCTATTCACCAAGACCATTATGTTAGACTTTTGGTTGAAAAGTTGTCTGAGCAAGGAAAAGATTACTACTGGACTTGGGCCTATAACCATATCGGTTATGACCGCTACCACGAAGGTGTGGCTATTTTGTCTAAAACACCTATTGAAGCCAGAGAAATTTTGGTTTCAGATGTGGATGATCCAACAGACTATCATACTCGCCGTGTTGCCTTGGCTGAAACTGTAGTCGATGGTCAGGAGCTTGCAGTTGCAAGTGTCCACCTTTCTTGGTGGGATAAAGGTTTCCAAGAAGAATGGGCACGATTTGAGGCTGTCTTGAAAGAATTGAACAAGCCGCTTTTGCTAGCTGGAGATTTCAACAACCCAGCCGGTCAGGAAGGTTACCAAGCTATTTTAGCTAGTCCATTAGGCTTACAAGACGCATTTGAAGTTGCTCAAGAGAAAAGTGGTAGCTATACTGTTCCACCAGAAATAGATGGATGGAAAGGGAACACTGAACCCCTTCGAATCGACTATGTTTTTACTAGCAAGGAGTTAGCGGTAGAAAATTTACATGTCGTATTTGATGGCAACAATAGTCCGCAAGTGAGTGATCACTATGGCTTGAATGCTATTTTAAACTGGAAATAATAACTGATACTCTTCGAAAATCAAATTCAAACCACGTCAACGTCGCCTTNNATTTTCATTGAGTATGAAAAGAGGTTGGAATTCTCAAATTCCAGCCTTTTTCTGACTAGAAAAGTTACTGGAAATAGCCTAATAAAGTGAGACTACTGAAATGGAATAAAATGTGGTATAATTGATAAGATAGATAGAATCGAGGATAGTATGTCATTTACGAAATTTCAATTTAAAAACTATATTAGAGAAGCCTTGGAGGAGTTGAAATTTACAACTCCAACAGAGGTACAAGATAAGTTGATTCCCATTGTCTTGGTAGGCCGAGATTTGGTTGGAGAATCAAAAACAGGTTCGGGTAAGACTCACACTTTCCTATTGCCGATTTTTCAGCAATTAGATGAAACCAGCGATAGTGTTCAAGCAGTCATTACTGCACCGAGTCGTGAATTAGCTACTCAAATTTACCAAGCAGCTCGTCAGATTGCAGCCCACTCAGACGTGGAAGTTCGTGTGGTTAATTATGTGGGTGGTACGGATAAGGCTCGCCAGATTGAGAAATTGGCAAGCAATCAGCCTCATATTGTTATTGGAACACCAGGCCGTATTTACGACTTGGTTAAATCCGGTGATTTGGCTATTCACAAGGCTAAGACCTTTGTGATTGATGAGGCAGACATGACCTTGGATATGGGATTCTTGGAAACTGTTGATAAGATTGCTGGCAGCCTTCCAAAAGACCTGCAATTCATGGTCTTCTCAGCGACTATTCCACAAAAATTGCAACCATTCTTGAAAAAATACTTGTCAAATCCTGTTATGGAGAAAATCAAGACCAAGACGGTCATTTCTGATACCATTGATAATTGGTTGATTTCGACCAAGGGACGTGATAAGAATGCTCAAATTTACCAGTTGACTCAGTTGATGCAGCCTTATTTGGCAATGATTTTTGTTAACACTAAAACGCGTGCTGATGAATTGCATTCTTACCTGACTGCTCAAGGCTTGAAGGTAGCGAAAATTCATGGAGATATTGCCCCTCGTGAGCGCAAGCGTATCATGAATCAGGTGAAAAATCTGGATTTTGAGTATATTGTCGCAACAGACTTGGCAGCGCGTGGGATTGACATTGAAGGTGTTAGCCATGTCGTCAATGATGCCATTCCGCAAGACTTATCCTTCTTCGTGCACCGTGTTGGTCGTACCGGACGCAATGGCCTACCAGGCACAGCCATTACCCTTTATCAACCAAGCGATGACTCGGATATCCGTGAGTTGGAGAAATTGGGAATCAAGTTTACTCCTAAGATGGTCAAAGACGGGGAATTTCAAGATACCTATGACCGTGATCGTCGTGCTAATCGTGAGAAGAAGCAAGATAAGCTTGATATTGAGATGATTGGTCTGGTTAAAAAGAAAAAGAAAAAAGTCAAACCGGGTTATAAGAAGAAAATTCAATGGGCGGTTGATGAAAAGCGCCGTAAGACCAAGCGTGCAGAAAATCGCGCTCGAGGTCGTGCAGAGCGTAAAGCAAAACGCCAAACATTTTAATAGTAATTGTTGGAGTACTGAGCTCCAACTTTTTGCTTTATGAGAACGAACTATCTAAACCGAAACACTACATTAAAGACTGCAAATTGTGTTTAAAAATGGTATAATGATAAAGTTATATAGTCCCGATAAGATGGTAGGTATTTCTATTTTTTCTTGCGAGTTGCAACTCGCAAAGACTGACGGCTCCAAAGTAGTCGCTCGTCATTCTACGGTTGCCGCTATAAGGCGGTCAACCTATGCGCCTTACTAGTTTCAGAAATAAAAAAGTATTGTTTTTATTTCTTTCGCGTCGTAACTCGCAAAGACTGACGGCTCCAAAGTCGCTCGTCATTTTACGGTTGCCGCTATAGGGCAGTCACCCTATGCGCCTTACTAGTTTCAGAAATAAAAGAGTGTCGTTTTTATTTCTTTCGCGTCGTAACTCTTAGAAAATGAAAATACCTACCAGTACTTTGTAACTCTATAACACTATTTTTAAGGGGGGACATTTTTATGTCAGAACGTAAATTATTCACGTCTGAATCTGTATCTGAGGGGCATCCAGATAAGATTGCAGACCAAATTTCAGATGCGATTTTGGATGCTATTTTAGCAGAGGATCCAGAGGCGCACGTTGCTGCTGAGACAGCTGTCTATACTGGTTCCGTCCACGTTTTTGGTGAAATTTCTACAAATGCCTATGTGGATATTAACCGTGTGGTTCGTGATACCATTGCAGAGATTGGTTATACCAATACAGAATATGGTTTTTCTGCTGAGACAGTGGGAGTTCATCCGTCACTTGTTGAGCAGTCACCAGATATTGCCCAAGGTGTTAACGAAGCCTTGGAGGTTCGTGGAAATGCAGACCAAGATCCACTTGATTTGATCGGTGCTGGAGACCAAGGGCTCATGTTTGGATTTGCAGTGGATGAAATAGAAGAGCTCATGCCATTGCCAATCTCACTCAGTCATAAATTGGTTCGTCGTCTGGCAGAACTTCGTAAATCTGGGGAAATTAGCTATCTTCGCCCAGATGCTAAATCACAAGTTACGGTTGAGTATGATGAAAATGACCGTCCAGTACGTGTGGACACAGTTGTTATTTCAACTCAGCACGATCCAGAAGTCAGCAACGAACAAATTCACAATGATGTCATTAACAAGGTTATCAAAGAGGTTATTCCAGCTTCCTACTTGGATGAGCAAACAAAATTCTTCATCAATCCTACTGGTCGTTTTGTAATCGGTGGACCTCAAGGGGACTCAGGTTTGACTGGTCGTAAGATTATCGTAGATACTTATGGTGGCTACTCTCGTCACGGTGGTGGTGCTTTCTCTGGTAAAGATGCGACTAAGGTAGACCGTTCTGCGTCATATGCGGCTCGCTATATTGCCAAGAATATCGTTGCAGCAGGTCTTGCTAAGAAAGCAGAAGTGCAATTGGCCTATGCTATCGGTGTTGCTCAACCCGTCTCTGTTCGTATCGATACCTTTGGTACAGGAACAGTAGCTGAAAGCAAGCTTGAAAAAGCAGCTCGTCAAATATTTGATCTTCGTCCTGCAGGGATAATCCAAATGCTGGACCTCAAGCGTCCAATCTACCGTCAAACAGCAGCTTATGGACACATGGGACGTACAGATATTGACCTCCCATGGGAACGTTTGGACAAGGTAGATTCTTTAAAAGAAGCAGTCAAATAGGATTTTAAGAGGGGAACTTCCTCTCTTTTTTATAGTTTTTAACTATGCTGGGATACTGTTCTGAAAATCCATTTTGCGAAAGTAGAGATTTACATGTATTTCGTTAAAAATGATAAAGGTTGAGATTTCTCCTTGTTGCTTGGACTTCATTCAAAAGTCTGTTACCCAAGCCTTGTTCAAACTTCCAATACACTAGCTGTTTCCATAGCATGACTTCTGCACTAGACTTTCTTTTCCGAATAAATAGATAGAACCACAGAATCTAGTAAACCTAGAATTAAAATTATGGTATAATATTAGCAATAAAAAGAATCTGGAGGATTAGAATCATGGTATCAACGAAAACACAAATTGCTGGTTTTGAGTTTGACAATTGCTTGATGAATGCAGCAGGTGTGGCTTGTATGACGATAGAGGAGTTAGAAGAGGTCAAAAACTCAGCGGCAGGAACCTTTGTTACTAAGACAGCAACCTTGGACTTTCGTCAGGGAAATCCTGAGCCACGCTATCAAGATGTCCCACTTGGTTCTATCAATTCTATGGGCTTGCCAAATAAGGGCTTAGACTATTATTTGGATTATCTTTTGGATTTACAGGAAAAAGAGCCAAACCGAACTTTCTTCTTATCTCTGGTTGGAATGTCTCCAGAGGAAACCCATACTATCTTGAAAAAAGTCCAAGAGAGTGATTTTCGTGGTCTGACTGAGCTAAATCTTTCCTGTCCAAATGTTCCAGGTAAACCTCAGATTGCCTATGATTTTGAGACAACAGACCGGATTTTGGCAGAGGTGTTTGCCTACTTCACCAAACCTCTTGGAATTAAATTGCCACCATATTTTGATATTGTTCACTTTGACCAAGCGGCAGCTATTTTCAACAAGTATCCGCTCAAGTTTGTCAACTGCGTCAACTCTATCGGAAACGGCCTTTATATAGAAGATGAGTCTGTCGTTATCCGTCCTAAAAATGGTTTTGGGGGGATTGGTGGAGAGTATATTAAACCAACTGCTTTAGCTAATGTTCACGCCTTTTATCAACGCTTAAATCCCCAGATCCAAATCATTGGAACAGGTGGCGTGTTGACTGGTCGTGATGCCTTTGAACATATTCTCTGTGGAGCGAGTATGGTGCAGGTGGGAACCACCCTTCACAAAGAAGGCGTCGGTGCCTTTGACCGCATTACCAATGAACTAAAAGCAATCATGGCGGAAAAAGGATACGAGAGCTTAGAAGATTTCCGTGGGAAATTGCGCTATATTGACTAAATTAAATCGAAAAATCAGAAGAAAGGAGAGAAGATGCTAGCCATTGAAGAGAGTCAGAAGTTGACTTTATCAAATTTACCTAGCCTGAGCCTTTTTACAGGGACAGATCAGGGTCAGTTTGAAGTTATGAAGAGTCAAGTATTGAAACAGATTGGCTATGATTCTGCTGACCTCAACTTTGCCTACTTTGATATGAAAGAAGTGGTCTACAAGGATGTGGAACTGGAGTTGGTCAGCCTTCCTTTCTTTGCGGATGAGAAAATCGTGATATTAGACCATTTTGTAGATATCACAACAGCCAAGAAACGCTTTTTGACAGATGATGAGCTTAAGTCATTTGAGGAATACCTTGACAATCCTTCTCCAACAACCAAGTTGATAATCTTTGCAGAAGGAAAGCTGGATAGCAAAAGACGGTTAGTCAAATTACTTAAGCGTGATGCCAAGGCCTTCGATGCAGTAGAAGTAAAAGAACAAGAATTGCGCCAGTATTTCCAAAAGTGGAGTCAGAAACAAGGTCTGCAGTTTATCAATCATTCTTTTGAAAATCTCCTCATTAAGTCGGGGTTTCAATTTAGCGAAATCCAGAAAAATCTTCTATTTTTACAGTCCTATAAGGCGGATTCTGTTATCGAGGAAGAGGATATTGTTAACGCAATTCCCAAGACCTTGCAGGACAATATTTTTGATTTAACTCAGTTTATTCTGACTAAAAAGATGGATCAGGCGCGCGATTTGGTGAGAGACTTGACCTTGCAAGGGGAAGATGAAATCAAACTGATTGCAGTCATGCTGGGACAATTTCGGACTTTTACTCAGGTGAAGATTTTGGCGGAGTCTGGCCAAACAGAATCGCAGATTGCAAGTAGTTTAGGTAGTTATCTGGGACGTAACCCAAATCCTTATCAAATCAAGTTTGCATTAAGAGATTCAAGAGGACTTTCTTTGAGCTTTTTGAAGCAAGTAATTTCCTACTTGATTGAGACAGACTATCAGATTAAGACAGGACTCTATGAAAAAGGTTTCCTTTTTGAAAAGGCACTCTTACAGATTGCTAGTCAGGTCAATTGACATTTGTTGAAACTACAACCCGCGTCAGGATTATCTTGTCGTGGGTTTCTTGCTGATTTGCTTATTTTATACTCAATGAAAATCAAAGAGCAAACTAGGAAACTAGCTGCAGGCTGCTCAAAGCACTGCTTTGAGG
>NZ_VMMS01000082.1:0-5349 GCF_013277315.1 Streptococcus sp. 2106 | reverse complement strand
TGAAACTAAGCAACTATATTACCTAAAAGACTCAGGTGCTATGTTAACAGGCTGGGTGAAAGATAGCAGATCTTGGTATTACCTTGCTTCAACTGGTAAGATGCTTCACAACACCTATACACCTGGTGGTTACTGTGTAGATACCGGTGGCGCTTGGAAATAATCTAAAGTATACATTTTATTCCTTCAGCTATTAGTGTACATGCTCAGACTAAATGTTATCAGAGCTACAAAAAAACTAGATAATAATACGAAAAGCGAATCGAAACAATGAATTCTGTTTTGTTCGCTTTTTGTTTCAATCTGTGTCATTACGATATTTTCATTTAATTGTATATCCCCCAAAAATTTACATTTTTATATGAAGTATTTTAGATAAAAGCAAACGCTAAATCATATACTCAAAAAAACAGGTTTAGAACATTTGAAAAATCGAACGCTCAGCAATGATAGTCTGTCTGGTGGCGAGAAACAACGCCTAGAAATCGCCCGCGCCCTCTACCATGATAGCCAACTCATCTTAGCAGACGAGATTAAGGCCAATCTTGACTCGGAAAATAGCAGAAAAATTAGCGACTTGCTCTTCTCCCAACCTCAAACAGTCATAGAAGTCATTCACCACTACACAGAAGAGGACTTAAAAAACTACGACCAAGTCATTCACTTAAGCAAAGAAAAGTAATATTCTTCGAAAATCGCTTCAAACTATGTCAGTTTGACCTACAACCCCAACACTTTACTTTGAGTAACATGCAGCTGACTTCCTAGTTTGTTCTTTAATTTTCATTATCCCTTGTTCATTTCCTTGAAATTTTCTGAAAAAAGAGTAAACTGGTATTCAAGAAGTCTATTTCGTGGAGTTTAGGATGAAATTATATGTTCAATTAATGATTCTCTTTGTGATTTCTCTAATCGGAGAGGGGATTTCCAGTTTCTTTCATTTGCCCATCCCAGGCAGTATTATCGGCTTGATTATTCTCTTTCTATCCCTACAATTCAAATGGTTGAGAACTAGGCATGTCAACATGGTGGGGAATTTCTTGCTGGCCAATATGACCATTCTCTTTTTGCCGCCAGCAGTAGGAATCATGGAAAAGTTTGATGTGATTGCTCCCTATCTCCTACCCATTGTTTTGATTGTCTTTTTTGCAGCAGTTGTCAATATTATCCTCATAGCCTTGGTAGTTCAGTTTATCAAACGACGGTTTGAGGGAGATTATGAGAAAGGAGATGCCAAATGAGTGAATTTGTTTCCAATCCCCTATTTGGGCTTGCCCTGTCTATCCTAGCTTATCTAGTGGGGATGTTGATTTACAGACGTTTTCCTCATCCATTGACAACGCCCCTGCTTTTGTCGGCTATTTTTATCATTATTTTTCTTAAGGTGACGGGTATTTCTTATCAAGATTACTACCAAGGTGGGGTTTATCTGAACAACTTGATTGTCCCGTCGACAGTGGCTTTGGGGATTCCGCTTTACAAGAGTTTTCATTTGATGAAGCACCATGCTCGGAGTATTCTCTTTGGTAGTCTGCTAGCAGTAGTTGTCAATACCTCTTTCACAGCCCTTGTGGCCAAAATCTTTGGTATGGACTTTTTCCTAGCCATTTCTCTCTTTCCCAAGTCAGTAACAACCGCCATGGCAGTGGGAATCACAGAAAAATTGCAAGGTCTGACGACCGTGACCTTGGTGGTAGTCGTGGCAACTGGGATTTTAACCAGTGTCATCGGACCAACCCTTTTGAAGTGGTTGAAAATTGACGACCCAGTAGCTGTTGGTCTTTCCCTTGGAGGAACAGGCCATGCAGTTGGAACAGGAACAGCCTTCCGATACGGCTCTGTAGCAGGAGCCATGGGTGGTTTGGCTATCGGTGTCACTGGTATTCTCTATGTCTTTGTCAGCCCCATCGTAGCTAGTTTGATATTGAGTTAATACTCTTCGAAAATCTCTTCAAACCGCGTCAACGTCGCCTTGCCGTAGGTATAGGTAACTGACTTCGTCAGTCTTATCCACAACCTCAAAACACTGTTTTGAGCAGCCTGCGGCTAGTTTGCTCTTTGATTTTCATTGAGTATAAAAAGCAAGGAATTCGAGCAATCTCATTATGGTAGTGACATGGGGGGCTAACTTCTCATATTTATACATTTCTCCAATCAGTTAGTTGATTACAACCGAGATTTTCTATACTCTCCTTATAAGATTTTCGCATAAGATGAGACAGCACACGCTGAAGACGTCTATGTTATTTAGATTTAATGCAATCTTTTCAAAGAGTTTTGATAATCTATATTTCTTATTTAGTTTAGTTGATTTCATATCACTATACTATAATGCTTATCCAAATGATGACACTATCAAAACACCCTATTATTGGATGCTTACGAAACAGATTTTTATACTCTTCAAACCACGTCAGCTTGTCCTTAGTGTGTATACGTTACTGACTTGGTCAGTTCCTCAACCTCAAAACTATGTTTCGAGGAGCCTTCCGCTAACTTCCCAGTCTGATTTTCATTGAATATTAACGATACTTTATCACATAAAGAGGCTGGATGAAAAGTCTTCACAATCAAAAAACGCATCCTATCAAGTTGAGTCCTGATAGGATGCGTTTTTATATTATTGAAATTTTGTTACAGACCGATAAGAGTTCTATCATAATCAATAAATAAAGTGATGGGAAATAAGAATTGCACACCCTGGTTTTGGAATTCAAATCAATTTATAAGAATGTTTTAGAAGCAATATTATCCTATTCCAGATTCAGTTCACTATACAATTGAGTTCTCAAGCAACCTGTTTACATAATGTGTGCATAATTAGGTTCGTGATTCCACTCTTTTTATCTCTAAAAAACCTCGCTTTCGCGAGGCTCTTCTATTTATAAGATAAGGCACGTTTAAATGTTTTCCAAATCCCTAAATCATCTGTTTGAAGGACTAGGCTGGCATACATGCGTCCGATAAATCCTGTTGCTACCACCGCAAAAATCACTGTAATAGCAAGTGAAATCCATGCTTCTACTCCCCCTGCATAGCCATTAATAGTTCTAAATGGCATAAAGAAGGTCGAAATAAAGGGAATATAAGAACCAATCTTCAAGATGAGATTGTCACCAGCTGCACCTAGAGCTGTCACTCCAAAAAAACCACCCATAATCAAAATCATCAAAGGCGACAAGGCTTTTCCTGAGTCCTCAGGACGAGAAACCATAGAACCTAGAAAGGCAGCCAAGACGACGTACATAAAGAGACTGACCAAAATAAAGAACAAGGTATTCAGTGAGATAGCATCTCCCAAGTGATCCAAAATACCAGACTGAGCCAAGAATGGCAAATCTTTAAAGAGTAGAATGGCTGCCAGACCACCTACCACATAAATCCCGATATGCGTTAAAATCACCAGAAACAGAGCCATCATCCGCGCATAGAAATAGTGACTAGCCCTTGTGCTAGAAAAGACGACTTCCATAATTTTGGTGCCTTTTTCACTGGCAACTTCCTGAGCTGTTACACCCGCATAGGTAATCAGAATCATATAAAGAAAGAATCCTAAGGCGCCTGCTGCAATTGTTTGAATAAACTTTTTATTTTCCTTGGCTTCATCAATCTTTTCTGTGAATTGAATTGTCTGCGCTAAGCGTTTTTCCTGCTCTTGAGACAAGGAAGCAGTTGAACGATTAAGCTGATTTTGCAGTTCATTGAGTGTATCTGTAACTGCAAATTTAATTCCATTTTCAAGCGACGTTTCGCCATGATAAACTGCCTTCAAGACACTATCCTCTTGGTCAATAGTCAGATAGCCTTTTAATTTTTCATCTTTAATCGCTTCTTTGGCACTTGCTTCGTCTTTGTAGTCAAAATTAACACCATTTACATTCTTCAGTCCTTCTGCTACAGATGGCACTGTTGTCACTACTGCCACTTTATCATTTTTAGCCATTGAAGAGCCTTGGAGATAAGCAATTCCTCCAGAGATTCCTAAAAAGAGGAACGGTGAAATCACCATAAAGAAGAAACTCCACGATTTGACATGTCTAAGATAGGTTTCCTTGATTACAACCCACACATTTCCCATACTTCCACTCCTGATTCTAGTTTAAAGATTTCATCGATAGTTGGCGCTTGTTGGTCAAAGGTTGCGATATATTGCCCTTGAGTCAAGATTGGGAAGAGTTCTCTACCAGCACTCTCATCCTCCAAGATCAATTTCCAACTACCTTGTTTGGTCAAGCTCACCTGTTTGACATGAGGAAGGTTTTCCAATTCTTCCTTGCTTCGTTCACTTGAAACAAAGAGACGTGTTTTCCCGTATTGATTTCGGACATCCTGAACTGGTCCATGCAAGACCACACGGCCATCTCGGATCATGAGAATATCGTCACAAAGCTCCTCGACGTTGGTCATGACATGGTCAGAAAAGATAATGGTTGCCCCACGTTCTTTTTCTTGAAAAATGACTTGCTTGAGCAATTCTGTATTGACTGGGTCCAATCCACTGAAAGGCTCATCCAAGATAATCAAGTCTGGCTCATGAATCAGAGTAATGATGAGCTGAATCTTCTGCTGATTTCCTTTTGACAGACTCTTAATTTTATCTGTCAGCTTCCCTTTCACTTCCAACCTCTTCATCCATTGAGGGAGTTTTTCCTTGATTTCCTTGGCATCCATGCCTTTTAGAGTCGCCAAATAGCGAACTTGCTCAAGGACTGTCAATTTAGGCATGAGACTGCGTTCTTCAGGCAGATAACCAATCCGAGCATAGGTCTCCTGACGAATATCCTGACCATCCAGACCGATTTCTCCCTGGTATTCTAAAAACTTCAAAATACTGTGGAAAATCGTTGTCTTCCCAGCACCATTTTTTCCTACTAATCCCAAAATACGACCTGGTCGCGCTTGAAAGTCAATACCAAACAAAACTTGTTTGGGTCCAAAACTTTTCTCTAGACTTCTTACTTCTAGCATCTTTCACCTCCGAAATTTCTTTCACTCATTATACTCCTTTTTGATAGCCTTTACAATGTTTTTTGTCCATTTTTAGAAGACTAATGCTATGTAAAATATGGCATGGAGCACTTTTATACTCAATGAAAATCAAAGAGCAAACTAGGAAGCTAGCCGCAGGCTGCTCAAAACACTGTTTTGAGGTTGTAGATAGAACTGACGAAGTCAGCTCAAAACACTGTTTTGAGGTTGTGGATAGAACTGACGAAGTCAGTAACCATACCTACGGCAAGGCGACGCTGACGTGGTTTGAAGAGATTTTCGAAGAGTATAATCTTTCTCGAAGCGCTATTGCCCCTTTTTTGTCCCCTGAAACCAAGTAGGAGCTAAGACTAGCTCCCT
>NZ_VMMS01000081.1:0-13051 GCF_013277315.1 Streptococcus sp. 2106 | reverse complement strand
TGTACCAAGTCAATAGTTGCTACTAGAGAATTTGCAACTTTTGGATCTGTGCCATTTGCTTTTTCATCTGCATCTGAGATACCATCGTTGTCATCATCTGGATCCGTTACATCTGGAATACCATCGCCATCTGTATCACGTTGGATAGTTACTGGAACGCTGACGGTTACTTCATCTTTACCATTCTTAATTTTGACTGGAATCGTAATCTTACGTTCTTCTTCGTCTGGTTTCCAATCAGTAACAGTTGGTGTACCTGTTAGCTTGCCTTCTCCGTCAACTGTCAAACCATTGACTGGCTTGTCTGTTGTAATAGTTGAACCTGGTTTGTTAGCTGTTACAACTGTAGTTGGAGTAACTGGTGTTTTCTCCTTAACTGCTGATGGTGCTGTGACTGTGCCGGCTAGAGAATCTGATACCTTAACCTTAACTGGTACTTCTTCACTTGATCCATCTGGATAGCTTACAACAACCACTGCAGATACAGTTTTTCCATCTTGGCTAGTATCTGGAGTTTTTTTCCAGCGATAGCTAGTGTTTGTTGGTAGGTCTTGCTTGTTACTGATACTATCCGCTGCTGCAGGAACCGCATTTTTAGAAACTGTTTGGTCTTTTCCTTTTGGATTGTACTTAGCTGCTTGATCCTGAACAGTAATGGTGATTGTTTTTGTCGTAACTGCACCATCTTTATCATAGGCTTTAATGGTTACTTTGAATGCGCCTGGATTTCCTGTTGGTGTACCTGTAATTTGACCATTCTTATAAGTCAAGCCTGCTGGTAAACCTGTTACTTCTACTGGATTTTTTTCACGTAAACCTCGTCCGCCTTCATTATCCGCCACGGTTACTTTGATTGGACTGATTGGTTCATTTTTGGTAACAGTCGCTCCATTTGCTGTAATAGTTGGTCCTGTTACGTCTTTTACAGTGACTGGAACTGTCACTTCTTCACTTGATCCATCTGGATAAGTAACTTTTACAACTGCATTTCCAGCTGAACCGGCTGTGTTTGTTGAAGTTGGTTTACTTTGTACTGTTAGTGTTCCTGGACCAACGTTTTTCACTTTTGCTTTTACTGCATCATCTGAAATGGTTTGTCCTTGGTTTACTGTTAGGGGTTCGCCTACTGGATTATACTTGTCTTTTTGCGCTTGTACTACAATATCAATTGTCTCTGTAGTAACATTTCCGTTCTTATCATAGGCTTTAATAGTGACGCGAGATGTACCCGGATTTCCTGTCGGTGTCCCTGTAATCTTACCATCCTTATAAGTCAAGCCTTCTGGTAAGCCTTCCACTAGAATAGGATCTTTATCACGCAAGCCAACACCACCAGCATTATCTTGAGCACTTACCGGAATTGGCTGAATGGCTTCATTTTTGGTAACAGTCGCTCCATCTGCTGTAATGGTTGGCCCCGTCTTATCAGCAGCTGTGACAGTGAAAGTAAAGGTCACAGGTTTTGCTTGGTTTCCTGCATCATCAGTAGCCTTGAAGGTAAATGTATGTGTTTTACCAACATCTTCTGGTAGGGCTTTAAGGGTGATTTTTCTGATTTGTTTAGTATCTGTACTTCCTTTTGATTCTACAAATGCTTGCGCTGTAGTAAGCCTGTTACTATATTTTGGTTGGGTTATAAAATCACTAACATCCAGCTTAGCCTTCTTATCATCTGTTGCTGTAACTGTAAATGTTACCCATTCACCTTCTGTTACAGTCTGGCTTGCTGGTGTAATGGTCAAGGTTGGGGCTTGTGTGTCTGGTGCTTCTGTCGGTGTTACAGCGTCACTTCGTTCTGACTTCACCTCTCCACCATTGTTAACAATGGTTTCAGCTGTAATAGAGTTTCCTGGTAGAGCTTCTGTAACTGTAACGGTTGCAGTCTCTCCATTAGTTGTTCCAGTTCCAATAACTATATCACCATCGTAAAGCTTAACTGTTGAACCCTTTGGCACTCCACTTCCAACATTAACCGTAATTTGTTGATTTGTTAAGCCTTTTTTGTTCTCTAAACTTGTTGTAATAGTCGGTTTTTTAGGTCTAACGTTTAATGTAACTGTTCCGTCTGAGCCTGAGTTGGCATCTTCTGATGATGAACCATCCCCATATCTGGCAATTACTTTATAAGTAAAGACACCAGCTTGATCTGTACTTGGTTTACGATTATTTTGCCAGTTCCAATTCATTCCTGATGGGAAGTCTTTACCACTTTTTGAAGTGATATAGCCATCACCTACAGGATTATTGGTATCTTTAAGACTATCTCCCACCGTTTTGGTATGTGAACTACCTTTGATAGGGTAGGTTTCTGCCTCTGTGGTCGTTTGTAGCCTAGCTCCCAATGCCCCCATAATATAAGACTGATTAGTAGTGTTTCCGTATGTTGTCGTGGCTGCGTAGACACGACCCCATTTAGCTGCTTCCTCAGCAGTCACATCGTCCTTAAGTCTAATCTTCGCATGCATATGAACAGCATAATCTATACTTTCTTTTCCAACCTTAATTCCCAAATAATATGATAGTTTTGGATATTTACCATCTTTACCTTTTGTAAGAGTATTTAGGACAGAGTTGTCTAGGTTATTTTTGAATACATACCAACGCTGGTCATCTCTATTTACCCCTGAACTTGGATCATACAAACTGATATAATCATTGTTAAAGATATATGGCTTCTGTTCCCACTGTTTATCGATGAAGGCTGTCTCTCCATATTTTTGGAATCCGATATTCCCATCAGAAAGCCTTCTTCCATCAAATTTCTTGTATCGTGTGAAACTCAAGTCTTTTACCGTGTTAGAGGGGTGCATGATATTAAAAGGAGCTTGGAAATAATACTGTTGCTGGTATGAATGATTCACCATTCTTTTTCCATCGTTATTAAAGAAGACATCGTAGACCATCCATTTTTGTCCATTTTCTTCCTTATAATTTGCTCTAATTACTGTCTTATCCCTAGTAAAATCTGGATCATCATTCCTTGTCTTTTGATTTTTGTTAGTAGATGGATCAACAGAAGCAAAGTATCTGACATCAGACAAAGCACCTTCGTTAACAGTATTCGGGATAGATTCCAGAGCCCTCTTAGATCTTCTAGGTTTTTTTTCTGGCACAGATGCAGAAGCAGCCCTGTCTGAACCCTCCTCCTTATGGTCGCTCCTTTCAGAAGAAGAACTCTTATTCGCTGATTCACTTCCCTGCGGCTGACTTTCTTCTTTAGAAGAACTTGATAAGACTGCCAAGTCTTTTTCCAACTTCTCAGCAAGACTGTCAAGCTCCCCTTGACCTGCATCAGCACGGTCTAATAATTCTTTCCCTTTTTGAAGTCGCTCCTTAATAGGACTTACAACTGAAGGATCGTGCTTCGAGTCGGTAGAAAGAAGAGCACTTACCTCTTCCACTAGCTTGCTCAAGCGGCTGCTATCAACTGTAGCAGCTTTCTCTTCAGCAGGTTGAGCTTCGTTATTTGCTGAAGGCTCACTGGCTACTTCGGCTTGATTTTCATCCCTTGCCTGCCCTGCTTCAGACGACTGCTCCCCATCTTTCGGGCTAGCTAGACCAGTAGTCGATGACGACGTGTTTTGGCTTGGGCTATCTGCACTCACGACGTTGGCCCCCATAAACATAAGAGCCGCAACCGCAACAGAAGCTGCACCAAAGCTATATTTACGAATAGAGAAGCGCAAAACTTTTTCGCGTTGATGGCGCTTTACCCTACTGAGTGAATTCGATTTATCTTCCATGTTACCTCCTTAAGAAGACTAATGATATAATAAAAAATAAGTTTCCCAACTCCCACTCTTTCAGAGAGTGAAGCTAGAAACAGCACCGTGATTCTTACTAGTGAATAAATGATAGGAGATGATACGAGGTCACCCTTAAGCCTCAAGCAACTATAATATCACAGCTATCACAGCTACATTATACCACTTTGATAAAATTAGTCAACACTTATCCTGACACTTTTATCATTTTTTTCATCGCTGAATCTCACTAACAGTTCTATAAGGAAGTTAGCCACCCAGCCCTCCTAAAAATGAGATGTTTTAGAAGTAGAGGTGTCCTATTCTCGTTTCAATCTACTATAGCTTATGACGAGCCCTTCCTTTACCAGACAGATCTATAGCGAAAAGAAATAAAAACGCAACAGATTGATTAGGAAATGCAAAGCAATTTCTAAAACTGTTTTAGCAGTCGCTATCTACTTTCCTAGCTTCCAGCTACTCTATCTTTGACACCGGACTCATCTACTCTTGCCCCTATTTTTAAGCACAATAAAAGCCAGTAGACTCGAGTTCCTACTGACTTTCCTTCTCCGTGGTTTGGACTAGGCAGCCAAAACGTTGCGTCCTTTACGACGACGAGCTGCCAATACGCGACGACCATTTTTAGTTGACATACGGTTACGGAATCCGTGTTTGCGCGCACGACGAAGTTTACTTGGTTGATAAGTACGTTTCACGATGAATACCTCCTCATAGATTTTGTATTCGTTTAGCCGGCTATAAAGTGATCAGTTACTAAACATACTTTACCATTCTATCTGATTCTGTCACTTTTGTCAATAGCTCTAAGCAATTGTTTCCAGCTTTTTCTCATGTAAGCCCTATCTGCGATACTGTTTTAAGAAACGAGTCATCTTTTCTTGGATTTGGGCTAGTTCCTCGACACGAGGAAGGTAAACGATACGGAAGTGGTCTGGTTCCTGCCAGTTAAAGCCTCGCCCATGAACCAAGAGCACCTTTTCCTGCTTCAAGAAATCAAGGACAAACTGCTCATCATCATCGATACGGTACATATTGCGGTCGATTTTGGGGAAGATATAGAGACCCGCCTTGGGTTTAACGGCAGACAAACCTGGAATATCTTGAATGGCATTATAGATGAAATTTCTTTGCTCGTAGATTCGTCCACCAGGAAGGAGTAATTCATCGACTGATTGGTGACCACCCAAGGAGGTTTGGACGACTTGTTGGGCCAAAACGTTAGAGCAAAGGCGCATATTGGACAGCATATTGAGCCCTTCGATATAGCCCTTAACATGAGTCTTAGGGCCAGACAGGACCATCCAACCCACACGGAAACCAGCGATACGATGCGATTTTGACAGACCATTCATGCTGACACAGAAGACATCTGGTGCCAGACTCGCCACAGGCGTATGCACATGCCCATCCATGACCATGCGATCATAGATCTCATCCGCAAAGATGATCAAGTCGTTTTGACGGGCAATCTCAATAATCTCCAGCAAGAGTTCCTTCGGATAAAGGGCTCCAGTTGGGTTGTTTGGATTGATAAGGACGATTGCCTTGGTATTGGAAGTGATTTTTGACTTGATATCGTCAATATCTGGGTACCATTCTGCAGCTTCATCACAGATATAGTGAACGGCATTTCCTCCAGCTAGGCTGACAGCCGCTGTCCAGAGAGGATAGTCGGGCATAGGCACCAAGACCTCATCTCCATTGTCCAAAAGCCCCTGCATGGACATGACAATCAGTTCACTGACACCATTTCCAAGGTAAATATCATCAATATCTACGTTTGGGAATTTCTTCAACTGGCAATACTGCATGATGGCCTTACGGGCTGAGAAAATCCCTTTGGAGTCAGAATACCCTTCACTATCACGCGCATTCATAATCAAGTCATGGATGACCTCGTCTGGCGCTGTAAAGCCAAATTCTGCTGGATTTCCTGTGTTCAGACGTAAAATCTTTTCTCCATTTGCTCGCATCCGCATGGCTTCTTCCAAAACAGGACCACGGATATCATAAGCAACATGCTCTAACTTACTAGACTTGTTATATTCTTTCATCTTGTTTCCTCCATTCATCAGACTAGTAACATTATACCACTAGAAAAAGAATGCGACAAGTTTGCTGGAATGTGTTACTAAAATCCTACAGAAGAAAAACCTCGCTAAAAGCGAGGAAATAGAGGAGAGTTTAAAGAGAATAACTATCCACCATAATTTCTCATAGTAGAAAATAAGGTATAGGCTGCAGATGCATATAATCTCCCATCTGGAGATAATACGTCACTATCAAGAATAGCTTTTAACTGTTTGATAAATCGTTTATCACAATCAATATTCCAATATCCATTATCTCTATAACAAATATCGTGATCTTTACATGCCCAGTCTAAAATATCAATTGCATTCCCATTTCTATCATCCATTGTATGACCTGGACCACACCAATTACCATAAGTAGGAATCAAACCTCTTCTTATTCTTTTTATTACTTTATTATGAGATAGCTTCTGATTTTTATAACTTATAGCGAGTTCATTCACCATTTCTGCAAGAGTTATTGTTTCTTTATTTTCATTCTGTTCTTCCATAATATCCGTCCGAATAAAAGGAATATTCGATTCATCTAATTCAGTGTATTTTTTCAAAATAGTAATTGATTGATCTATATTATTGGAATTTTCCTGAGCTACAACAGGAATAACCATTCCAAAAGTAAACAATACAAACATCATTGTAATTATATATTTAGAACATCTCATATCAACACCTCAACTAATTTCTACATACCAAAAGATAAACCTAGAAAAAGCAAGCCTAAAAAGGAGTCATAGAGAAGATTGAACATGAGGAAAAGCCCCCATATCATTAAGTAATCCCAGCGACCACTTCTTTTAGCGACTAGGAATAATACCAAATGGTAGAGTAAATGAAAGACTAAAAAGCCAACAAAACCTGGATAAAGAAGCGGAATCAACCTATCTAATTGCCAGATCATGATCACTTCTACCAAGACCGAAGCTAAGATGATTCCATAATAAAGGAAATTTATTTTTTTTGATTCTTGAAAAGAGTTTTTCATAACCACTCCTCTCCAATCTATTCTATCTTCACTCTCACTCTTTTTTATATATTTTAACATATATACATACATATGTCAAGCGCTAACATTTTTTGAAAAATACTTTTTTTGCTTTACTTCTATAGTGAAAAGGTTTACAATTGTAGTAAGAAAATTTCAGGAGGTTTCATTATGACACAACGTTACCAAAATATCATGGTCGCAATCGATGGTTCTAAGGAAGCAGACTTGGCTTTTGTCAAGGGAGTTCATTCTGCTCTACGAAACGACGCTAAACTCACCATCGCCCATGTCATTGACACACGCGCTCTCCAAAGCGTATCCACCTTTGATGCTGAAGTTTACGAACAACTCCAAGTCGACGCTGAAAGTCTGATGAAAGAGTACGAAAAACGTGCTAAAGATGCTGGTGTGGCCGATGTTCATATCGTCATTGAAATGGGAAATCCAAAGACCCTACTGGCACGTACTATTCCCGATGCTGAGGAAGTGGACCTCATCCTCCTTGGCGCAACCGGTCTCAACGCCTTTGAACGCCTCTTGGTCGGCTCTTCATCTGAATACATCCTCCGCCATGCTAAGGTCGATTTGCTGGTGGTGAGAGAACAAGAGAAAACCTTATAATTACAAAGAAAAGGAGCTCAGCGCTCCTTTTTGTTTACTATTTATACTCTTCGAAAATCTCTTCAAACCACGTCAACTTCCATCTGCAACCTCAAAAACATGTTNNNNTTTTCATTGAGTATTATTTCTCTCTTTATGGCGTTCATACGCCTTGAGCTGGCGCTGCAGTTCCTTTTTAATAGCAGGTTCTGGAGCATATTTTTCTTCCCAATCATCTGGTTTTAAGATTTTGTGGGTCACTGGATCAAAATGAGCCTTGCCATCTGGGAAGATTTTCCCCATATTGGCCTGGTGGACAATATCAAAAATACGTTCTGGATCCACCCCCATCAAGACAAAACTACCGTAGGTAAAGTAAAGCGTGTCAATCAAGGCATCCACTTGCCCTATCAAATCTTGCTGGGCAGGCGTCTTCTTGGCTACTTTATCTGCCGCCTTATCAAGAGCCTGATGAAGTTGCGATAGAGCTTGACCAAAGTCCTCTTCAGAAGGACTGGCTGCTCGAACAAACTCCACCAATTCTTCTATTTTAAAGCCAGCCCTATGGGTTGCACCTTCTAAATCCCAAGCTCGAGGTTCTTCTTGGGTCCGTTCATCCATCATGTGGTGGAAGGTCTTGACCTTATTGAAATGATAGTCACGGCTGACAAAGACTTTTTCTGAAGCCAAAACACCAAAATGTTCCAAGGCCTTGTGGATTCCGTCTTGTTGATTGCTGGTGGTAATGTGCTTGGCAACTTCCTTGACACTGCTACTACCATTTCCCATAGCGACCGACATCCCAACACCTGCCAGCATTTCAAGATCGTTATCTGAGTCACCAAAGGCCATGACTTGGTTGAGGTCAAAGCCATATTCTTTCCCGACTAGTCGAATGCCTTCCAATTTAGAGTTTCCTTGATTGATGACATCCGCAGCAAAAGGATTGCTACGTGTCAATTTCAAGTCTTCAAAATCAGCTGCCGCCTTCTCAGATTCTTCTGGCGTCATCAGCATCAAAACTTGGTAGATAGACTGATTCATCAGGTGAAGCAGGTCTTCTTCCTTTTGAGGAACAACCTTGCTGACCATACGATTAAAGGAATGACTCACCGTCCGGGTTAAGACAGAGGGAACGAAGCGACTGATTCGTTGGGAAAAAGAACCCAGACCAAAGGACATGATTTTAGAACCCAGCATGGCATCCTTGGTCCCTAGGGCAATCTCCTTCCCCTCTTTTTTAGCATAGCTAATTAGATGGCGCAAATGTAACTTGGAAATAGGGCTCGTGAACAAGACTCTGTCTTTAGTAAAGATGTACTGGCCATTATAGGTTACCGCAAAATCCAGGTCCAAATCGTCCATCAATTCCTTAACAAAAAAAGGTCCTCGTCCTGTCGCTACACCGACAAGCACCCCTTGTTCTTTAACAATCTTAATCGCGTCCCTAGTGGATTTCAAAACACTCTTGCGATTGTTGACTAGTGTTCCATCGATATCAAAAAAAACAGCTTTGACTTCCATCCTATCCCAATCTCCCCTTTTGTGATACAATGATTATACCACATTTCAGAAAGAGTAAGTAAATCATGCCTAAGAAAATCCTTGTTTTACATACGGGTGGGACTATTTCCATGCAGGCCGATGCTTCTGGCGCTGTTGTGACGAGTTCAGATAATCCTATGAATCATGTGTCCAGCCCACTTGAAGGAATCCAAGTTCATGCCTTGGACTTTTTTAACCTGCCAAGCCCTTATATCAAACCCAAACATATGCTGGCTCTCTACCAGAAAATGAAAGAGGAAGCAGATAACTACGACGGGGTGGTGATCACACACGGAACCGATACTTTAGAGGAAACAGCCTATTTCCTTGATACCATGGAAATTCCCCACATGCCCATCGTTCTAACAGGAGCCATGCGCAGCTCCAATGAGCTCGGTAGTGATGGTGTTTATAATTACCTAAGTGCTTTACGGGTAGCTAGCGATGACAAGGCTGCTGACAAAGGAGTTTTGGTCGTTATGAACGATGAAATCCACGCTGCCAAGTATGTCACCAAAACACATACGACCAACGTCAGCACCTTCCAGACCCCAACACATGGCCCCCTCGGTCTCATCATGAAACAGGAAATCCTCTACTTTAAAACAGCTGAACCTCGTGTTCGCTTTGATCTTGATCACATACAAGGTTTAGTCCCTATCATCTCGGCTTATGCTGGTATGACAGATGAGCTGATTGATATGCTGGATTTAGAACACTTGGACGGTTTGATTATCCAAGCCTTCGGAGCTGGTAATATTCCCAAAGAAACGGCTCAAAAATTAGAAAACCTTCTGCAAAAAGGAATTCCAGTCGCTCTGGTATCACGATGCTTTAACGGTATAGCAGAACCTGTTTATGCCTACCAGGGTGGGGGCGTGCAATTACAAAAATCTGGTGTCTTCTTTATTAAAGAACTCAACGCCCAAAAAGCCCGCTTGAAACTCCTCATTGCCCTCAATGCCGGACTAACAGGGCAAGATTTGAAAGACTATATGGAAGGCTAAGACTCTTGAAAAATCTCTTCAAACCACGTCAGCTTCCATCTACAAGCTCAAAGCAGTGTGTTGCGCAGCCTTTAACCAGCCGCCTAGTCCGCTCTATGGTATTCATTAAGTCAACATCTCTTGCTTAAGAGCACAAAATCAGGAAATCTTCTCGATTCCCTGATTTTTTCTATTTACGTTTTCGTGTTGAGCTACGTTCTGTTAATCCATGAGATAATAGAACTTCACGTTCTTCCAACACTTCCTTGTGCATAATCTTAGTCAACATACGCATACTAATGGCACCAAGGTCATAAAGAGGTTGGGCAATAGTTGTCAAGTTTGGACGGGTAAAGCGAGAGACTTGCGAATCATCACTGGCAATGATCTCAAATTCTTCTGGTACTGACACACCTTTATCAGCCAAACCGTTCAAGACACCTGCCGCCAACTCATCACCTGTTACAATTGCTGCAGTTGCATTTGATGAAATCAAGCGCTCTGCCAAGGCATAGCCATCTTCATAAGTGTATTTAGATTCAAATACCAATCCTTCGCTATAAGGAATATCTGCTTTTTTCAAAGCTTCCTTGTAGCCAACCAAACGAACCTTACCATTGATGTCATCCACTAGTGGACCACTGACAAAAGCAATGCGCTCATTTTCTTTAGCGAGGTAGGTCACTGCATCAATCGTAGCTTGTTTGTAGTCAATATTGACACTTGGAAGCTGATGCTCTACATCCACAGTTCCTGCGAGAACAATCGGAGTACGTGAACGCGAAAATTCTGAGCGAATTTTATCTGTCAAGTGATACCCCATAAAGATAATGCCATCTACCTGCTTTGAAAAGAGGGTATTGACAACAGAAACTTCTTTCTCGTTATCTTCATCGCTATTAGCTAGGACAATATTGTACTTGTACATTTCTGCAATATCATCAATCCCCTTAGCCAAACTCGAAAAATAACCATTGGTAATATTTGGAATCACGACACCGACAGTGGTTGTCTTTTTACTTGCAAGACCACGCGCAACTGCATTTGGACGATAATCCAAACGATCAATTACCTCTAACACTTTTTTACGGGTATTCTCTTTTACATTTTTATTGCCATTAACCACACGGCTGACCGTCGCCATGGAAACACCTGCTTCACGAGCGACATCATAAATGGTTACTGTATCATCTGCATTCATTCCTTTTCCTGTCCTTTCTATCCCACACATTCTTTTACAAGTAGAGGCACCGATTAAAGCTCTATATCTACTTACAAAAGTGAAGATGTGAAAATTTCGTTTTCATATTTTTACTTATTCCATTCTATCACTAATTGTAAACACTTTCAAGTGTTTTTTGAGGATTGATTGAAAAAATTTCATAGAAAGCCTAGGTTTAGCTCCTTGCTACCACCTTAGACGAAACAAAAAGGAGGAAACTAAGCCCCCTCAAGTTACAAATTGTTTGATTGAATAATTTTAATTTTAACACATAATGGTTTTCGCGTTATGATAGTATCACAACCAACCAGATTCTTTCGCGATATTAGCTGCCTCTGTTCGATTACCTGCATCTAGTTTCGAAAGAATATTGGTGACATAGTTTCGGACTGTTCCGTTGGATAGATAAAGTTTATCTGCAATTTCTTGGTTAGAGAAACCCTGAGCAATTCCCTTTAAGACTGCGATTTCTTGTTCTGTCAACGGATTGGGATGCGTCATCACCACTTCCATCAATTCAGGCGAATACTCCTTGCGTCCTTCGAGGACAGTATGCAAAGTTTGCATGAGGTCTGCAATGCTTCTTTCTTTTAATACATAAGCATCTACTCCAGCCTTGACCGCACGTTCAAAATACCCAGGACGCTTGAAGGTCGTCACCACAACCACCTTTGTTTCTAGATTTTCTGCTCGTATCCACTCCAAGACTTCAAGACCTGTCTTAACAGGCATTTCTACGTCAAGGATGGCGATATCTACAGACTCCTTTTCAAATAGTTGGATTGCTTCTTGCCCATTCTTGGCTTGTAAGACAGACTCTACATCTGCTTGAAAGGCAAGCAACTGGCACATGGCATCTCGCAACATACTTTGATCTTCTGCGACTAATACTTTCATCTACTTTCTCTCCTTATAAGGTAGTCGAACCTGAACTTCTGTCGGTTGTTTCTGACTGATTACACTTACTTCTCCCGAAAATGGAAGGACACGTTCTCGGACTGTATGGAGCTCATTTCCTTTTAGAAAAGCAAAGCCGCAGCCATCATCTCTCACTATTAGAATGAGTTCCTTCTCTGTCCGTTCTAATCTTAAGTAGACTTTAGACGCTTGGGCATGTTTGATGATATTGGTCACCAACTCAAGCAAAATCATGGAAGCCGTTGACTCCAATTCTTGAGTAAGGCTAGCAGTATCTAATTGATTAGCTATTTCCACCTCAATTCCAGCAATTTCTAACATCTTTTTCACAGTCTCTAGTTCGGATGTCAAAGTTCTAGACTTAAGATTTTCCACAATGGTTCGAACTTCACGCATTGATTCTTTGCTAATTTGCTGTATTTCTCTTAATTCCTTTTCCACCTGTGGATAAGCCTGCATTTGAAATAACTGCAAGGCTAGATCAGTTTTAACACTAAGCATAGCAAAGGTATGTCCCAAGCTATCATGCAAATCTTGACCGATACGATTGCGCTCATTTTCTGCTAGCAATAGATTTATCTGGGTATTTTGCTTGACCTGAGCTTCTTTCAAATCCTCGATAAGGCGAATCCGAACCGAGCCCAAAGTCATCAAATCGACAAAAGTAAGAATTCCAAGCATATAGACTAGAAACTCAACTTCGATTCTCTGAAAAATCAAAAGTCGCCCCACAACAAGGACTTGAGCAAGGAAAAATGTCCATACATGTAAAGACTTTAAACTACGCACTCTAAAATGATAAATCAAGAGATTGGCAAGGAAAAAGAAGAACCAGACATAGTTGCCATGAACTAAGACAGTATTCCCAGCCACATAGACCAGCATGATTCCCCAGAAAAGCCAAGATAGGCGCTGGTTCTTATACTCAATCATTT
>NZ_VMMS01000080.1:0-8849 GCF_013277315.1 Streptococcus sp. 2106 | reverse complement strand
GATTTTCATTGAGTATAATAATTCAAAATTGATTGTGATGGGACTATTCTAGCTTTAGAATTCTTTAAAAATTAAAATTTAAAGCAATCAATGGCTTAGAATAGTGCGAAAACATTTAGTTTATAGGGATTCTAAGTCTAGAATTACATAGATATTTATGAAGTCAGGGTGTTCGATAGTTAGGATTGTTCTATTCTGAAAGATTTGAGCTGTCAATTGTATAGGATAGTGTTTTACTAATGAATTTTGTTGAAAGATTCCTTGTTTTATGGCAGTCTAAAGTAAAAGAAAGCCTTATCATTATATTTTCATTTGTTAATAATGTATTTCGACTTTATCTAATGTAGAAGAAAGAAATATCATGAAACGTTTATGACTTGTAGGAAAGAGAATGTGAACTAAAATAGATTTAGGAGTAGGTAGATGAGTAATCTAGAGTCAATTCGTAAAGCGCATATCATCGTGTGGGGTGCCTACCTATTTTTATCATTAAGGGCGCCGCTAATTAGCAGCACGGAGTATTTCTTGCTTCTTTTTTTAGCGTTTCTCTATTCGATAGTATCGCTCCCTATATATTCAGTGAAAAATAAAATAGTATCTATCTGTCTAGCCATAAATTCGATTCTGTTAATGAGTTTCCCGATTTTAATCAATAAATATTTCCCAGGAAAGGTTTCTACTTATATCGTATTAATCAGTATTTTTATCCTGGAGTTTTTAATCTTTAATAAAATTGGTAAAGATTTTGATACTAGATTAGCTAGTGAGTATAGGAAAATCAGTCAGTTTAAAAGTAAGATGTCTCAATCTCCTTGGATAAAATATTTAGAGATTTCTAGTTTTATATTAACTATATTTCCATTTATTCTTCATGGTACAGTTGATAATCGTGTATTGACTCTTATCTTTTTGATAAAAATTTGTGTAGATACTACGATAAAGATTCTATTAAACAGAATCTTTAATTCAAGTGAGATGATGAAAAGGAGGATATTTTCTCTTTTTGTACTAGATTTGATTGTCTATTTATTTTTAGGCTATGTTTTAGCAATCCAAAAAGATGGATACCTATTTTCAATTCTACTAATTTTTTCTAATTTTTCACTTCCCTTTATCAGAGAAAAAGAGTATGAATTATTTAAAAATAAGAAGTAAGATAAATATGGTTAAATCTTAGTTCTCTTTAAAATCAAATCAGATAGAGAAAGGATATCTTATCTAGGTAACTAAGTACTATAAACAAAGTTGACGATTACCTGTTAGGAAACTATCCTAACCATGCAACGTTAAAGAGAAGAAATCTTATGAAACTCATATCACTAAATAATTATGCTGCTATTAAGTAAGAAGAGATGAGGTGTATTGATAGGGGCTTACCTCTACATAAAGACGGGGGAATGTTACAGTAAACGTAGCCACTGCTTATTTTATGGGGAATTAAATATGTTTAAACTAAGTGATAGAGTCAGAGTGGTCTTTGCTATTTTAGGAGTAAGTTCCATATTGGTTAGTATGTATCTTATACCTTTTATTAAAACTGAGAATAAATTTTGGGAAATACTTTTATTTATATTAGGTGTATTGCTAATTGGAATTGCGTTACTAAGTCATAAAAAAATTAAATTTTGGAAATAGCGTTAGTGAGAAGGACAGGATAATAGTATTATGATGGTTGTTTTAATTTTGATGGTTGTGGTGTTTCTGTATTATGTAATTACCGAGTATTTTCAGAATAGTTATATTGACTGTATACTATTTCTAACATTGCTGATTTCTCATTTGATATGGAATTACTATTTTTTGCCCATTGAAGTCTTAGTAGCATTAAGTGGAGTAAATTTGCTGTCAAGATTTTTCAAAAAAAAGAGAAGTCAATAGAGTTGTTAGTGGATTATAAAGATGAAAGGTAAAATTGGAATATCTAAAATGAAACATTTTATTGCAGGAATTGGTGAGATAAGATTTATTAGTTATCTATTGTCTCTATGTGTAGGACTAGCCCCTCTTTTTCATATCTATGTCATAGGTTCTGAAATGAATTTTGTGAAAATAGTATTATCTATTTTGGGAGTCATATTTGTATGTATTTTAACTATTGCTCGAATTTATAGAAGATTTTTCTATAATTCACTAGATTAGTATGGATTAGTTAATCCATTAGAACTATTATTCTTTGTGGTACTATACTACTTTTAAATTTTTACATTGAACAGCTGGCTGAAGTGAAAGTTGTTTATCTTAGAAAGGAAAAAACCAAATTGTCCTACAAATTTCTACTCTTCGACCTCGACCACACTCTTCTTGATTTTGATGCTGCTGAGGATGTGGCTTTGACTCAACTCCTAAAAGAAGAAGGGGTTACAGATATTCAGGCTTATAAAAACTATTATGTTCCTATGAACAAGGCTCTCTGGAAGGACTTGGAGCAAAAGAAAATTAGTAAACAAGAGCTGGTTAACACGCGCTTTTCTCGTTTATTTGCTCATTTTGGACAGGAAAAAGACGGTAGTTTTCTAGCCCAGCGGTACCAATTTTACCTCGCCCAGCAGGGGCAAACTTTTTCAGGCGTTCATGAACTCTTGGATAGCCTCATCGAGCGAGATTTTGACTTGTATGCTGCGACAAATGGCATTACTGCCATTCAGACAGGGCGCTTGGCTCAATCTGGTCTAGCACCTTATTTCAATCAAGTATTTATCTCAGAACAGCTGCAAACACAAAAACCTGATGCTCTCTTTTATGAAAAGATTGGCCAACAGATTGCAGGTTTTAGCAAAGAAAAGACGCTGATGATTGGAGATTCCCTAACCACCGACATTCAAGGTGGCAATAATGCGGGGATTGATACTATCTGGTACAACTCTCATCACCTCGAAAATCACACACAAGCCCAGCCTACTTACGAAGTCCATTCTTACAAAGACTTGCTGGATTGTTTAGATAAACTGTAAAAAGTGGTTTAGAAAGCCACTTTTTGCTATAATAGAGGCAGTAAAAACGAAGGAGTCGACTATGGAACACTCGTCTTGGCATGCTTTGATTAAGGCGCAATTACCTGAGGGTTATTTCGGTAAAATCAATCAGTTTATGAATCAGGTCTATGGTCAGGGGACTGTTTATCCACCCAAGGAAAAGGTTTTTCAGTCTCTCTTGACAACACCGCTTGAAGAAGTTAAGGTGGTGATTCTAGGGCAAGATCCCTATCACGGGCCAGGTCAAGCGCAGGGTTTGAGTTTTTCTGTTCCTGACTCTATCCCAGCTCCGCCATCCTTGCAAAATATCTTGAAAGAATTAGCAGATGACATCGGAGTTAAGAAATCTCATGATTTAACGTCTTGGGCTGAGCAAGGAGTCTTACTTCTTAATGCATGTCTGACTGTTCCTGCTGGACAAGCCAATGGTCATGCTGGTCAGATATGGGAGCCATTTACAGATGCTGTGATTCAGGTGGTCAATCATCTAGATAGACCAGTCGTTTTTGTACTCTGGGGAGCTTATGCACGTAAGAAGAAGGCCTTAGTTACCAATCCTCATCACTTGATTATCGAATCAGCCCATCCCAGTCCTTTGTCAGTTTATAGAGGATTTTGGGGTTCCAAGCCTTTTTCCAAGGCCAATGCATTCTTAAAAGAAACAGAACAAGAGCCAATCGATTGGCTTAGATAAGGAGAAAATATGCCTCAGTTAGCGACAATTTGCTACATTGACAATGGAAAAGAATTGCTCATGCTCCATCGTAATAAGAAGCCAAATGATGTCCATGAAGGGAAATGGATTGGTGTGGGTGGTAAGTTAGAGAGAGGAGAGACACCTCAGGAATGCGCGGCGCGTGAAATCCTCGAAGAAACAGGGCTCAAAGCCAAGCCAGTTCTAAAAGGTGTCATCACTTTCCCTGAATTTACACCAGATTTAGACTGGTACACCTATGTTTTTAAAGTGACGAAGTTTGAGGGTGACTTGATTGATTGTAACGAGGGGACGCTGGAATGGGTTCCTTATGATGAAGTTCTGAGCAAGCCAACTTGGGAAGGTGATCACACCTTTGTTGAATGGCTTTTAGAGGATAAACCCTTCTTTTCAGCCAAGTTTGTTTATGATGGGGATAAATTGTTGGATACCCAAGTTGATTTCTATGAATAAAGGAGAAAGCAGATGCTACTAATCAAAAATGGTCGTGTAATGGATCCCAAGTCTGGTTTGGATCAAGTGTGTGATGTCTTAGTTCAAGATGGGAAAATTATCAAAATTGCGCCTGAGATCACGGAAGAAGGAGCAGAAATCATAGATGCTAGTGGTCTTGTAGTTGCTCCTGGCTTGGTCGATATTCATGTTCATTTCCGTGAACCGGGACAAACTCATAAAGAAGATATTCATACGGGTGCCCTAGCAGCTGCTGCAGGTGGTTTTACAACGGTTGTCATGATGGCTAATACTAGTCCAACCATTTCAGACGTGGAGACTTTGCAAGAAGTTCTCCAGTCAGCTGCCAAAGAGAAGATTCATGTTAAGACGGTTGCGACCATTACTAAAAACTTTAATGGCCAAGATTTGACTGACTTTGAGGCACTCTTAGAAGCTGGTGCGGTTGGTTTCTCAGACGACGGTATTCCGCTTGAGAGCAGTAAGATTGTCAAGGAAGCCATGGAAGAAGCCAAAAAACTCAATACCTTTATTAGTCTCCATGAGGAAGATCCAGGATTGAACGGTGTCCTTGGCTTTAATGAAAATATCGCTAAAGAACATTTCCATATCTGTGGTGCGACTGGGGTGGCTGAGTATGCTATGATGGCGCGTGATGTCATGATTGCCTATGCAACTAAGGCTCATGTTCATATTCAGCATTTGTCTAAGGAGGAAAGTGTTAAGGTAGTGGAGTTCGCTCAGAGATTGGGTGCGCAAGTCACAGCAGAAGTAGCACCACAGCATTTCTCTAAGACCGAAGCGCTCCTTTTGACACAAGGTAGCAATGCTAAGATGAATCCGCCACTTCGTTTGGAATCAGACCGTCGTGCTGTTATCGAGGGTCTTAAATCAGGCGTCATCACAGTTATTGCGACAGACCACGCGCCTCACCATGCGGATGAAAAAAATGTTGAGGATATTACCAAAGCGCCATCTGGTATGACAGGCTTGGAAACATCCCTATCTCTTGGCTTGACCTATTTGGTGGAAGCTGGTGAGTTAAGCTTGATGGAATTGCTTGAAAAAATGACATACAACCCATCCAAGCTTTACAACTTTGAAACAGGTTACTTGGCTGAGAATGGTCCGGCGGACATCACTATTTTTGATGCTAAGGCTGACCGCCTTGTGGACTCCCATTTTGCTTCCAAAGCAGCTAATTCACCATTCATCGGTGAAACCTTAAAAGGGAAGGTTAAATACACCATCTGTAAGGGACAAATCGTCTATCAAGCTTGATAGGAGTTGGAATATGAATTATTTTCGAAAACGTAGGGAGAGAAAAGCAAAATCTAATAGCGGAATTTACTGTCCCGCATCTAATCGTTCTAAAATTCAATATGAAACTAAAGAAAAAGCTGACCATGCGGTTCAATATGATAATGGAGGTTTAGTTAGAAGCTATTATTGTCGAACATGTGCGTGTTGGCATACTACTTCAAAATCTAATAATCCTCCGCTAAGTTTGAAAAACTATGGTCTGAAACTCTTTGGTTTAGATAAATCAGAATAGAAAGAGAAGTATGTATAAGACAAAGTGTTTACGAGAGAAGTTAGTATTATTTTTAAAAATTTTCTTCCCAATCCTGATCTACCAATTTGCCAATTATTCTGCCTCTTTTGTTGACACTGCAATGACAGGTCAATACAATACTATGGACTTGGCTGGTGTGTCTATGGCAACCAGTATCTGGAATCCTTTCTTTACATTTCTGACAGGGATTGTGTCGGCCTTGGTGCCCATCATTGGTCACCATCTTGGACGAGGAAAAAAGGAAGAAGTTGCGTCTGATTTTTACCAATTCATCTATCTGGCCTTGGGTCTATCTGTGGTCTTGCTGGGGATGGTAGTTTTCCTGGCACCACCCGTTTTAAATCATATCGGACTAGAAGTACCAGTGGCAGCAGTAGCGGTTCGCTATCTCTGGTTTTTATCTATCGGGATTATCCCCTTGTTGCTCTTTAGTGTCATTCGTTCCTTGCTGGATTCGCTGGGGTTGACCAAACTGTCCATGTACCTCATGCTTTTGTTACTTCCTCTCAATAGTGGATTTAACTACCTCTTGATTTACGGAGCCTTTGGTGTTCCAGAACTGGGAGGTGCTGGGGCTGGTTTAGGAACTTCTTTGGCTTACTGGGTCTTGCTGGGGATTTCTGTTCTGGTTTTATTTAAACAGGAGAAGCTCAAAGCCTTACACCTTGAGAAACGCATTCCGCTTAATATGGATAAAATCAAGGAAGGAGTTCGTTTAGGTCTGCCTATTGGGGGAACTGTTTTCGCGGAAGTAGCTATCTTTTCCGTGGTTGGCTTGATTATGGCTAAGTTCTCGTCCTTGATTATCGCTAGCCACCAGTCAGCCATGAACTTTTCAAGTCTCATGTACGCCTTTCCTATGAGTATCTCATCGACTATGGCGATAGTCGTGTCTTATGAAGTGGGAGCCAAGCGATTTGATGATGCGAAAACCTATATTGGTCTAGGAAGATGGACAGCCCTTATTTTTGCGGCCTTCACCTTATCTTTCCTTTACATTTTTAGGGGAAATGTGGCTAGTCTTTATGGGAACGACCCAGAATTTATCGATTTGACAGCATGTTTTTTGACTTATAGTCTTTTCTTCCAGTTAGCAGATACCTTTGCGGCACCGCTTCAGGGAATTTTACGGGGGTATAAGGATACCGTTATTCCTTTTTACCTTGGTTTGGTTGGTTACTGGGGAGTGACACTCCCAGTAGCTATGGTATTCGACTCTCTAACAGATTTTGGAGCTTATTCTTACTGGATTGGTTTGATTATTAGTCTAATCGTGAGCGGGGCTCTCTACCGTTGGCGTTTAACTGTGATTATGAAGAGATTTGAATCCAGAAAAGCTTGATTTTTAGAATTCCTACAAGCAAAAATATCCTTCCTTATCTGCATTATTTTTGCTATAGTTAAATTAAGTAGTAGGCAAATGAGAATTTCAAAAATATAGAAACGATTGATATTGCACGCTATTTCGCTGGTATTAGCCGTGAAGAAATCGCTGAAGCGGTAGTTGGATAAATCAAAAAGAAGTTGGTTGTAGGACCAGCTTCTTTTTTAAAATCATATATTACATAATTTATTTTATGTATTTCATAAACTATCTAGAGCATTCTTTTGTTCATCATTAACGATATGGGTATAGAGGTCAGTGACTTGTGTGCTGGCATGTCCTAGCTGGTGACTGACCAAAACTTGAGATTTAGTTGCATCATAGAGTCTAGTTGCTAGGGTATGGCGCAGTTTATGGGGTGTTACACGGACTTTGAAGTCCTCTGAGTATTTAGCAACCATTTTCTCAACGCTGGAAGCGTCAATACGATTGGGAACACCTCTATAGAGTGTCAAAAAGAGGGCTGTGTCTGTTTTTTCCGTCTTATAGCGTTGATTTCGAATGGCCAGATAATTCTCTAAATAAGGCTTAGCAAAGGCAGCGACATTGACAGAGTCACGTTTGCCACCTTTTCTAGTGACATCGATAACCATCATCTTGAGATTGAGATCTCTTAGATCCAGATTAACAGCTTCAGATAAGCGAACACCCGATGCCAAGAGAAGGGCAATAATGGCCAAATCACGTTCTTTATTTTTATTAAATGATGAAAGAGCTCGATTTGAGAGCTGTTGTGGGTAATCTTGGTCTATATAAGTCAGAAACCCTTCTGTTTCATCACCTAGAAAGAGCTTTTGTTTGATGTTTTCAGCTCTGGCAGCAAGGGTTTCTTTCTTTTTCTTGGTTGAAACTTTCTTCATTACATTTCGATAGAAATAAGGTTCTCCCTGGTCGTTTTCAACTTCCTCGGTCAGATATTTGTAAAGACTGGAAAGAGCTGATAAGGTCCGATTGATGGTCGTTTGGGAAACGCCTTGCTTGGTTGTATTGGCATTCAGCAAAGGACGTTCACGTAGATAAAGGATGAATGATTCTATGTCTTTCTTAGACATATTTTCCAAGACCGATAAAGAAATATCAGACATTTTATCGGCGTTTGAAATTCCAGACTCCAAAACCCAGCTAAAAAATCGATCGTATTCCTTGAGGTATTCGTACAAGGTTGTAAAACTGTAGGGCACAGCCAGCTTAGATTGGTAGTATTCCAGAACATACCAGGGCATGATTTGTTTTAGTTTGTCGATTCGTTCCAGTAAAATCTCACGTTTCATGTATTTTCTCCATAAATAAGTCTACTAGTAGTATAGCATAGGCTTATATATTTTTCAAGAAAATTATAGTTTTTCGGAAAGATAGTGTGGGATTTTTTAGACCTGAGTAAAACAGATCTAAGTCTTTGGAGTTTCTATTGAGAATCATTAGCTAGTGCTTTTTCTAGTTTCCAAATACTAAACCAGAATGAAATAGTCAACAGAATAAAGAAAATCATAAAGAACTCACCCATTAAACTTCTGTTAATACTACACAACTGAAGAGCTATATAAGGAGCTATGAGATACAAAATACATTGTATAATTGCTATTGTTTTCTTTTTCATGATTTTAATCTTACTGTACAGATTTGATACAGTAAACTCCTTTCTAGCTTTATGCTTTATCATTTCTAACTTAATTATAGTCTTATTTTACCAAAGTTCAATTATTTGTATGTAAAATTCCTTATCTGTAAAAAGTCATAACCACCCGTGAA
>NZ_VMMS01000008.1:4206-8451 GCF_013277315.1 Streptococcus sp. 2106 | reverse complement strand
TTTCATTGAGTATAAGATTCATTTCCGAGCAAGTTCTTGAATTTACTCGAGGATAAACTATCATAAAACAAAGAAAAAGAGGGTGCTACTATCACATCCCTCTTTCTAATCAGAGCTTAATACCAAACGCTGACATCTACGCGCCCTTGGATTCCTTTCATGTATTCAGAAGAGGTATATTGCCAACCTTTTTCTCCTGAATAATGAGGGTTTTCCCATTCTAAAGCATTGTTATAGGCCGCTACCCAGTTTACATGTTTTAAAATATCTGGGTGTTTTAAACGCGTCTGTAATAAACTACGATAGCTATAGACATACACATTTTGATAACCCGCCTGCTTCATCGTCTCCATGTACTTGTTGATAATCTTAACCCAAGTACCTGTATCATTCGGAGCACGCTTACTTTTATTCACATACTCCCAGTTCTCAACATCATAGTAGATAGGGTAAGACAAGTTCATATTGTATTTCTTCAGAAGTTCAATGGTCTGTTCAGCATCATTCTCAGCATCAGTCTCATTTTCAGCATAGGTATAGAGATAGACGCCATAAGGTATTCCCAGACGGTTTAACTCCTTAATGTTATGCGCCAATTCCTTGTCTTCTTTACCGCTATAACCTAGACGAACAATGACACCATCTACTTCATTTTCATCAATAACCTTTTTCCAATCATTGATACGGCCATTGTGCTCACTAATATCAATAACTTTCTTAGCATGTTCGGTTCCAACTTGTTCTTCTCTATTATTAAAGAAATAGCGTTTACCATCTCTGTGAACCCAACCGACATTCAAATCTTTCTTTTCTTTGAGCTCACCAGAGGCCGCAAAGATATAGCGAGCGCCATCCATAATCACTTCATCAGTCGCCATGGCACCACTTCCAGTCAAATAGTAGTTGCCTTGCCACTCATTCCGAGCCATATAGCCCCACTTCTTGAAATAGTACCATTTGCCGCCCACTTTTTGCCACTCTTGGTTAGCATAAGTTCCATCGGATTGGAGATAAAAATAAGCAGAATAGGCTGGATCATAAAGCCATTCATTTTGCATCATGGCACCTTGACCGTTCAAGAAATAACTTCCTTGCCATTGGCTTTTAGCCATGTAACCCCACTTCTTGAAGTAGTACCACTTATTTCCAATCAATTGCCATTCTTGATGAGCATAAGCCCCATCTGACTTGAAATAAAACCAACTCTTGTAATTATTATCATAAAGCCACTCGTTTTGAGCCATATAGCCACCTGATTTCAGGTAGTAATTGCCCTGCCACTCATTTTGAGCATAACGACCGTCTGATTTGAGATAAAACCAAGCTTTGTAGTTATTATCAAAAATCCATTCACTTTGAGCTTTAGAACCATCAGCCTTTACATAATAATCTCCATCCCAGTGGGCAGAGACACTGTTTCTCTGTTCATTGCTACTAGTTGATGAAGTTCCTGTTGATAGACTAGATTTTTCTGAAACTGTGCTTCCACTTGTTTCATCTGCCGCAATTCCTGAAACTCTTACTCCAAGTAAGCAAAGGCTTGCTAGCCCTATACATACAAATTTTGTTTTCAATCTTTCCTCTCCTATAAAAAATGGAACAGACATCTGAATGCTGTTCCACCTAGCTTTTGCTACTTACTGATTATTTTACAAAGTCAAGCAAAGCCAAGAAGCTTTCAGCTTCAAGTGACGCACCACCTACAAGGGCACCGTCAACGTCTGGACAAGCCATGTATGAAGCAACGTTCTCAGGTTTAACAGAACCACCGTATTGAACACGAACTTTGTCTGCAACTTCTTGACCAAAGTCAGCAGCTACAACGTCACGAACAACTTTACACATTTTTTGTGCGTCGTCTTGTGAAGCTGATTTACCAGTACCGATAGCCCAGATTGGTTCGTAAGCGATAACTGATGCAGCAACTTGTTCAGCAGTCAATCCAGCCAATGCAGCAGATACTTGAGCACCTACAAATTCAGCAGCTTTACCAGCTTCGTAAGTTTCAAGTGACTCACCACAACAGATGATTGGAAGCATACCGTTTGCAAAGATTGCTTTTGCTTTTTTGTTGATATCTTCGTCAGTTTCATGGAAGTAGTCACGGCGTTCTGAGTGACCGATAACAACGTAGTCAGTACCGATTTCTTTCAAAACTTGTGGGCTAGTTTCACCAGTGAAAGCACCTGCATTTTCAAAGTAGCAGTTTTGAGCAGCAACTTTAAGGTTTGAACCTTTTGCAGCAGCAAGAACTGTTGTCAAATCAAGAGCTGGAGCAGCGATACCTGCTTCAACAAGATCTGATGAAGGAAGTTTTGACGCAACTGCTTCAACGAATGCTTTAGCTTCTTCTGGATTTTTGTTCATTTTCCAGTTACCAGCGATAAATGGTTTACGTGACATTTCACATACCTCTTTTTTCAATTTATTTTCTATTTATTTTATCACAATTAGACACAGCTTGCAAATCTTACTCGGATTTCAAGCCTGCTGATATGGATTAATCCTTCCAGAGATTCATAGCATTTCTGAAATCTGCCGATACCTGTGTCAACTGGGGATTGCTTGCTTCTCTTTCTGCCCGCTTAGCCTCGATTTGAGCCACACTTTTGATACCTTCATGTCGCCAGTTTCTCAAAATCGCCTGGATGTACTTCCAGTTTGGTTTTCCATTCAAAACAGCTTCACGAAGAGCTTCCTTAATCAAGTCAGCACTGGTTCCATCTTCCTTTAGTGTCTTCATCAAATCCTCAATCTCAAAAGGCGTCAACAAGCGTCCCAACTCCTGCTGGAAGGTTTCCACCAAATCCTTAAGATGATTTTGAGGTATCAACTGGTCTGAACTCGAAGCAATAGCTCCAAGCAAGTCATCCAAACGTTCCAAAGCCAAACTAGCATCAAAAAGCAATTCGATTTCGCCATTTAATTCGATAGTACGATACTGGAGAAGTCCCCTCTCCGTCAGATTGGAAATGGACTGGTTGACATCCGAAATTTCCTTGCCAATCCTTTCAGCAATCTGGCTTGGCGACATTTCTTCTAAGCCTGTCGTATTTTGCAAATAGAAAAATTGCCAAACCAGAAAATCGTCGCTAGAAGGAAAGAGTTCCTTAAAATGCAAGAGCAGGGCACTCGGTAAAACCAAGTTCCCTGATTTAAAAGCGTCTAAATATGTCATAATTCCTCTTATAAATACCCAAATGCAGATGCATCATCTTCTATTTTTCTCCAGTCAAAAGGGGTTTCCTGATAGACTGCATAATTTACCCAGTTACTGAAAAAGAGGGCTGCCGATGAAGACCAACAAAGACAAGGCGTCTGATTAACATCATCATCCTTAAAGTAATTTTCTGGAATATGAGGATCTAAACCTGCATCACAATCTCGGAAATACTCTTTTGCCAAGGTATCACGGTCATATTCCAAATGCCCAAAACTATAAATTTCACGCAAATCACGACTAGCCAAAATCGAAACCCCAACCTGAGAACCCTCTGATAAAATCTCGAGATTGGTTTTGTTTAAGACCTCTTCCTTAGAAATCTCCGTGTGCCGAGAATGAGGGGAAACATAGCTATCGTCAAAGCCTCTTAAAAGAAGGTGCCCTTCTTTTAAAGTGTCCTGAGGATAAATACCCGATAACTTACTGTCCATCTGGTATTTTTCCACTCCATAACGCAGATAAAGACCAGCCTGAGCCCCCCAACAGATATAAAGGGTCGAATAGACATGGGTCTTGGACCACTCAAGCACCTGGCTAAATTCCTCCCAATAGTCCACTTCCTCAAATGGTAAATGCTCAACTGGAGCACCCGTGATAATCATCCCATCAAAATACTCATCCTTGACTTCAGGAAAGGTTTTATAAAAGGTCTCCATGTACTCTGAACGAGTTGTTTTAGAACGATGGCTCTCCATATAGAGAAAATCAATATCCAATTGCAGGGGCGTATTAGCCAAATGGCGCAACAACTGGGTTTCTGTGACCATTTTCTGTGGCATGAGATTTAAAATTAAAATCTTCAAAGGACGGATATCTTGGTGGGACGCACGTTGATCATCCATGACAAAGATATTCTCTGTCCGTAAAATCTCAACAGCTGGTAATTTTCTATCAATTCGAATCGGCATAACCCTCTCCTAACTGTACTCTTTCAGAAATAATTGCATATGTTTGAAACTCTTCGAAAATCTCTTCAAACCGCGTCAACGTTGCCTTGCCGTACGTATATGTTACTGACTTCG
>NZ_VMMS01000008.1:0-4201 GCF_013277315.1 Streptococcus sp. 2106 | reverse complement strand
CAACCTCAAAGCTGTACTTTGAGCAGCTTACGGCTAGTTTGCTCTTTGATTTTCATTGAGTATGAAACTAAATTTCAAACACATAGTCCTTTTATTATACTGCAAGAAGATATAGTTTTCAATTATAGTTTTTCTCTAACTAGCTATAGTCTATTTTTATATCCTAATGTAGAGAAAACAGCCCCAGGGACTGTTTTTCATTAATAATGCATAAGAACCTTGTAATCGTAGTCCCCGATTTTTTCACGGCCGTTCAATTCATCCAATTCAACAAGGAAGGCACAACCTGCTACAATACCACCAAGTTTTTCAATCATCTCGATAGTTGCCTTAACAGTTCCACCTGTTGCCAAGAGGTCATCTACAATAAGAACGCGTTGACCTGGTTTGATTGCATCCGCATGCATAGTCAAGGTATCAACACCGTACTCTTTTTCATAGTCAGCAGAAATGACTTCACGTGGCAATTTACCTGGTTTACGAACAGGTGCAAAACCAATTCCCAACTCAAAGGCAACTGGACAGCCCACAATAAATCCACGAGCCTCAGGCCCTACAACCATGTCAATTTTCTTGTCAGTAGCATACTGAACAATTTCACGAACAGCGTAGCTATAAGCATTTCCATCAGCCATCAAAGGACTAATATCACGGAAGGTGATACCTTCTTTTGGATAATTTTCAATTGTTGCAATGTAATCTTTTAAATTCATCTTTTTCTTTCTTTCAAAGTTTTTACTCTCTATTATAGCATATTTTCCAGTAAAGAAGAAAGGGAAAACAATATTTCATTTGCTAGTCACCCTATAAGTCAAATAAGACGACCATTTTTATTCAAGGCACGTCACAATATAGATGCATAATATGACTTCCCTAGCAAAAAGGAGAGAAGCATTTTGTTTCTCTCCCTAGATTAACTGATATCTCTCCACTACAATTGATAAAGAGATATCTTTTCTTGTAGTGCTTTGAATTTTATTTATTTTAGTAGATTGTTTTTTCAGTTTCTACATCGAAGAAGTGTGCTTTGTTCAAGTCAAATCCAAGCTCAACTGTTGCACCTGTTTGCAAGTAGTCACGAGCATCAACTTTTGCAACAAACTCGTCTTTACCAACTTGGCAGTAAAGGTGAGATTCTGAACCAAGCAGTTCTGATACAGAGATAGTCGCTTTTACAACACAGTCTGGGAATGTTTCAAGGAAAGCAGGTTCTGCATTCACGTCTTCTGGACGGATACCAAAGATCAATTCTTTACCTTCGTAGCCTTTTTCGCGAAGAACTTTCAATGCTCCTTCTGGAACTTTCAAACGGAAACCGTCTGAAATAATTTCGCTACCAACTAATTTCACATTGATGAAGTTCATAGCTGGGCTTCCGATGAATCCTGCTACGAATTTGTTAACTGGGTTTTTGTAAACTTCTTGAGGAGTACCGATTTGTTCCACACGTCCGATAGTACCTGTACCAGCAGGGTTCTTAGTTGCTGACATGATTACGATACGGTCTGCAAGTGTCATCGCTTCTGTTTGGTCGTGAGTTACATAGATAGTTGTAGCTCCGATACGACGGTGGATTTTCGCAATTTCAGCACGCATTGATACACGAAGTTTGGCATCCAAGTTTGACAAAGGTTCGTCCATCAAGAATACTTTTGCATCGCGGACGATGGCACGACCCATGGCAACACGTTGACGTTGACCACCTGAAAGGTCAGCTGGTTTACGTTCCAAAAATTCTTTCAATCCAAGAATTTCAGCTGCTTCTTGCACACGTTTGTCGATGTCTTCTTTGCTGTATTTACGCAATTTCAAACCGAAAGCCATGTTATCATAAACAGTCATGTGTGGGTAAAGAGCGTAGTTTTGGAATACCATGGCGATGTCACGGTCTTTTGGAGCTACGTCGTTGACAACCACGCCATCGATAGATGCAGTACCTTCTGTGATGTCTTCAAGACCAGCAATCATACGGAGTGTAGTTGATTTACCACATCCTGAAGGACCTACGAAAACGATAAATTCTTTATCTTTGATGTTCAAGTTGAAATCTTCAACTGAATAGTGTTCGCTGTTTGGATATTTTTTGTAAATATTTTTAAGATTTAATTCTACCATGAGGTGAACTCCTTTTGTCTTTTGATAATTATATTATATATGAAAACGTTTTACATTTCTATGGCAAGGTGACCAAAAAAACAAAAAAGTTCTGTGCAACTTGCACAAAACTTTAGAGAATATCGGAGAATTTGAAGAAGATAATCTTTATTATTCTTCTATACAAAAGCAGAAACAAGGATCAGCTTTCCCATATTTTCGCTGATTCTCCACTACATTTGACTGGATTCTAATTTTTTAGAGAAATACAAAAGAGCTAGCCTAAGCTAACTCTTATCCTATGCGGAGAGAGGGACTTGAACCCTCACGACCTAAAGCGGTCACAGGATCCTTAGTCCTGCGCGTCTGCCAATTCCGCCATCCCCGCGTCGATTACTTTACTAGTATATCAACTTTTGGGATGCTTGTCAACACTTTTTTTCAATTTTTTTCATTTCATCAACCAAATTACTCTAAAATTTCATTTAGATTTTCATCTACTAACTTAGCTCCAAGTGTATTTTTGAAATGGCCTAGGGCAAATTGATGATTTTCAGGCCAGATAGAAGCAACAGCTGGTTGAACAATCTCGATGTCATATCCTAGATTATAGGCATCGATAGCTGTATGCAGGACACAGATATCCGTCAAGACACCTGTTAAGATAACGGTAGACACTCTACGCTCTCTCAAACGAATATCTAGGTCAGTCCCTGAAAAAGCTGAGTAATGGCGTTTATCCATCCAAAAGACACGACTGTCTGAACCACGCTCTTGATAAAAGATCCCCAAATCTCCATATAAATTCCGTCCACTCGTCCCAATCAGATTATGAGGAGGGAATAGTTTACTTTCTGGATGGAAACAATCATTTTCCTCGTGCGCATCAATGGTAAAAAAGACGTAGTCTCCACGTTCAAAAGCTAGTCTAGTCACCTTGCTAATGGCATCCGAAATAGCCTGGGCTGGAGCGCCTGCTGTCAATTTTCCACTATCTGCAACAAAATCTTCTGTATAATCAATCGAAATTAAAGCCTTAGTCATTAGTAATCTCTTTTCTTCACTTCTTCAAAAATATCTGAAATCAAGACCTTTAGGTAGGTTCCCTTCATTCCAAGTGAGCGACTTTCAATAATCCCCGCAGATTCAAGTTTACGCAGGGCATTGACAATCACAGAACGAGTGATTCCGATACGATCTGCAATCACTGACGCAGTCAACTGCCCTTCATTTCCATTTAACTCTCCTAAAATGGCTGAAACAGCACGGAGTTCAGAGTAAGAAAGGGTATTAACCGCCATGGTAACAGCAGTACGGCGACGGATATTTTTCTCATCTTCCTCACGCTGGAAGTTGAGAAGCTGAATTCCAACAACGGTACTGGCAATCTCAACAAGAATCAAGTCCTCGTCATCAAATTCTTTGTCATTGCGCCAAATAATTAAAGAACCAAGGCGAATCCCCGATACATGAATCGGTGCAATAGTCGTCAAACCATCTGGAAAGTCGTTCCGACTTTCCACAGGAAAAATACTTAAATCATGATCAACTGTCAGATTGGCTTCTGTATCGTAAATCATGTTCGCACCTTGAATGTAGTCATCCGGGAAAATTTTAGTTTGAAAGAATTGCTCTACACGATCTGTATTGGTTTTGTAACGCATAAAATAGCCAAGGAGACGTCCCTTGCTATTAACGATACAGGCGTTACAGTCAATAATATCTGCCAATTGACGGGTAATCGCATTGTAGGGAAGCTCTTCCTGCAACTGCTCGTCTGAGCGCTTCAGGATAGAAGTAATTTTTCTAGTTTTTTCTAATAAATGTGCCATTTTTCACCTCGAATTTAATCGCTATCATTATAACATAAACAGCTTGAATTTTCAATTATTATCTGAAAATTGCTTATTTAATTGCAATTTTTAAAAACCAGAATATTTTTAATTAAGTTGTTCCTTTTCTATTGACAATTTGCCTATTTTTTGTATATTATAACGTTATAAAATATAATATAATGATTTTATTTATACTCTTCGAAAATCTCTTCAAACCGCATCAACGTCGCCTTGCCGTACTCAAGTACAGCCTGCGGCTAGTTTCCTAGTTT
>NZ_VMMS01000079.1:0-1850 GCF_013277315.1 Streptococcus sp. 2106 | reverse complement strand
CTTATCTACAACCTCAAAAACATGTTTTGAGCAGCCTGCGGTTAGCTTCCTAGTTTGCTCTGTGATTTTCATTGAGTATTAGTTCAATATCTGAAAAAAAAGAACCTTGCAATGCAAGATTCTTTTAGTGTCTGACTTAAATAATTGTTCTTCTGGGAACTAAATCGAATTAAGCTTCGATTTCTGTAACCATACCTGAACCAACAGTACGTCCACCCTCACGGATAGAGAATGTAGTACCTTGTTCTACGGCGATTGGGTGAATCAACTCAACGTCGATTGTCACGTTATCACCAGGCATTACCATTTCAGTACCTGCTGGAAGTTCGATTGAACCTGTAACGTCAGTAGTACGGAAGTAGAATTGTGGACGGTAGTTGTTGAAGAATGGAGTGTGACGTCCACCTTCTTCTTTAGTAAGGATGTAGACTTCACCTTTGAATTTGGTGTGTGGGTTGATTGAACCTGGTTTAGCGATAACTTGTCCACGTTCGATTTCATCACGTTGAACACCACGAAGAAGGACACCTACGTTATCTCCGGCAAGACCTTCGTCAAGTTGTTTACGGAACATTTCAACACCAGTAACAACTGCTTTTTGAGTTTCTTCTTTGATACCAACGATTTCGATTTCGTCGTTGACTTTAACGATACCACGGTCGATACGTCCTGAAGCAACTGTACCACGTCCAGTGATTGAGAATACGTCCTCGACTGGAAGAAGCAATGGTTTGTCAGTGTCACGTTCTGGTTCTGGGATGTACTCATCAACTGTGTTCATCAATTCCATAACGATGTCTTCGTATTTAGAGTCACCTTCAAGGGCTTTAAGAGCTGAACCTTGGATAACTGGAAGATCATCACCTGGGAAGTCGTATTCTGACAATAGGTCACGGATTTCCATTTCAACCAATTCAAGCAATTCTTCGTCGTCAACCAAGTCAACTTTGTTCATGAAGACGATAAGGTGTTTAACACCAACCTGACGTGAAAGAAGGATGTGCTCACGAGTTTGTGGCATTGGTCCGTCAGTTGAAGCTACTACAAGGATAGCTCCGTCCATTTGAGCGGCACCAGTGATCATGTTTTTAACGTAGTCCGCGTGTCCTGGAGCGTCGATGTGAGCGTAGTGACGTTTTTCAGTTTCGTACTCAACGTGTGCAGTGTTGATAGTGATACCGCGTTCGCGTTCTTCTGGAGCAGCATCGATAGACGCATAGTCTTTAGGTTGGTTAACTGATGAAGGCAAGCGACGTGCCAAAACAGTTGTGATAGCTGCAGTTAGGGTAGTTTTACCGTGGTCAACGTGTCCGATAGTACCAATGTTAACGTGTGGTTTACTACGATCATATTTTTCTTTTGCCATTTGAGTAAAAGCCTCCAATAAAATATATTTTATAGATAGACAGTAGGCAATACAGTCTAACTTTCCTTACTATTTTATCAAATTTCAGCTAAATTGCAAGTGTTTTACAACGTTTTTGTGAATTATTCTTGGTAAAAATTTAACTGAAAGTTCTATAATGAAGTTAGCCACCCAGCCCTCCTAAAAATTAGATGTTTTAACTAGCTGATAGCTAGCCCTCGATTTCATTTGATAAGAGGCTTGGAGCTGTTAAGCTGGAAAGCCAAGGCTAAGATTAGCCTTGGTTTAGCTGACAAAACTGCTTCAAGGGTTCCTCTTGTCAAATGAAAGCTCTTCTAGGCATAAGAAAACACCTCTGTGTTATACTTGTTGTTCAATCACAAACACAAGAAAGGCACAGAGATGCAAAACCATTATACTACAAAAGCCAAACATTTGACAATCGATAGCCGTCGCTTAATCGAACGATGGAAAAAGGAAGGGA
>NZ_VMMS01000078.1:17452-23329 GCF_013277315.1 Streptococcus sp. 2106 | reverse complement strand
GTTTTGAGGTTGTGGATGGAACTGACGAAGTCAGCTTAAAACACTGTTTTGAGGTTGTGGATGGAACTGACGAAGTCAGTAACCATACCCATGGCAAGGCGAAGCTGACGTTGTTTGAAGAGATTTTCGAAGAGTATAAGCATTTTACTGAAATTTTATCTTACCCTCTAGGATGGCAAATGACATTCCCTATCAAAAATGGTAAAATAAGAAAAAATAATCCGAGAATCGAGGAATTAAGATGCAAGAAAAGATTTTGCTAACGGGTGGAGCAGGTTTTATCGGAACCCACACTGTTATTGAGTTAATCCAAGCAGGTCATCAGGTTGTTGTGGTGGATAACCTTGTCAACAGCAATCGCAAAAGTTTAGAAGTTGTTGAGAGAATTACAGGAGTTGAAGTACCTTTCTATGAGGCAGATATCCGTGATATAGATACTCTTCGTGACATTTTCAAACAAGAAGAACCAACAGGGGTCATTCACTTTGCTGGCTTGAAGGCTGTTGGAGAATCTACTCGTATTCCTCTTGCCTACTATGACAACAATATAGCAGGAACTCTTAGCCTTTTGAAAGCCATGGAAGAAGCCAACTGTAAAAACATTATTTTCAGTTCTTCTGCGACAGTTTACGGGGATCCGCACACAGTGCCCATCTTGGAAGATTTTCCACTTTCAGTGACCAATCCATATGGCCGCACTAAGCTTATGCTTGAGGAAATTTTGACGGATATCTACAAGGCAGATTCAGAATGGAATGTGGTCTTGCTTCGTTACTTTAACCCAATCGGAGCCCATGAGAGTGGAGATTTGGGAGAAAATCCAAATGGTATTCCAAACAATCTCTTGCCATATGTGACTCAAGTAGCTGTTGGGAAATTAGAGCAAGTGCAAGTGTTTGGAGACGATTACGATACCGAAGATGGAACTGGTGTTCGTGACTATATCCACGTTGTCGATTTGGCTAAAGGTCACGTCGCAGCTCTGAAAAAAATCCAAAAAGGTTCAGGCCTAAACGTTTATAACCTTGGAACAGGTAAAGGCTACTCAGTTCTTGAAATTATCCAAAATATGGAAAAAGCAGTGGGACGCCCAATTCCTTACCGCATCGTAGACCGTCGCCCAGGGGATATCGCAGCCTGCTATTCAGATCCTGCAAAAGCCAAAGCAGAACTGGGCTGGGAAGCAGAATTAGGCATCACCCAAATGTGTGAAGACGCATGGCGTTGGCAAAGTAAGCATCCAAATGGATTTGAAGACTAAGATGGTGATGTCAATCATAGTCCCCTGTTTAAACTAAGAGGAAGTACTTCCTCTTTTTTATCAGGCTTTGGAAGATTTGATTCCTGATTTGGAAACAGAAATCGAGTATGTCTTTGTCGATGATGGCTCAAGCGATGGAACCTTGGAACTCTTAAAGGCCTATCGGGAACAAAATTCGGCAGTACATTATATTTCTTTCTCACGAAATTTTGGTAAAGAAGCAGCACTGTATGCAGGTTTACAATATGCGACAGGAGATTTGGTGGTGGTGATGGATGCAGATCTCCAGGATCCTCCTAGTATGTTGCTAGAGATGAAAAATTTACTAGACCAAAATGCAGACTTGGACTGCGTAGGAACACGGAGAACTAGTCGGGAGGGAGAACCCTTCTTTCGCAGTTTCTGTGCTAATCTCTTTTACCGCCTCATGCAAAAAATTAGCCCAGTAGCCTTGCCCTCAGGTGTTCGTGATTTTCGTATGATGAGACGGTCTGTAGTCGATGCTATTTTAAGTTTGACCGAGTCCAATCGTTTTTCTAAGGGACTATTTGCCTGGGTCGGCTTTAAAACCCACTATCTGGACTATCCAAATGTCGAAAGGCAGGCTGGCAAGACCAGTTGGAGTTTTAGGCAACTCTTTTTCTACTCTATTGAAGGGATTGTTAACTTTTCAGATTTTCCCTTGATTATAGCCTTTGTAGCTGGTCTCCTATCTTGTTTTATTTCTCTGCTTATGACCTTTTTTGTCGTGGTTCGAACCCTCATTTTGGGCAATTCGACATCTGGTTGGACCTCTCTGATGGCTGTTATTCTCTTTCTTGGAGGCATTCAACTCTTGACTATTGGGATTCTCGGTAAATATATCAGTAAGATTTATTTGGAGACTAAAAAAAGACCACTTTATCTTATCAAAGAAAAAAGTTATCATAGATCATGAAAAAGTAGGAATTATCTGGCGCAGTCACTTTTTTGTAATTATAATTCTTTTGGTCTGGAACTTGAGTGATTTTTAAAAAAATTAGGGATTTGACATGATATAAATGAACTATGTGGAATAAATTTACTGCAAAGACGATAACTTAATAAATAAAACATTCAGGAGGGTTATTTTATGCTAAGTAAAGAGGATTATACTGAAGAAATCGGGCTAATAAAGAAACAAAATTATGTAGAGGTTGAACTGTATCCTTTAGTTGCTGATATAATTAAGCCAACTTTAAAAGATAGTTTATCAAAAAGATATGTCTTCGGAAGACAAAGAAGGGGTTTGGGACAAATTTATTATGGTCTAAGTAATTTTCCTGATATAGTTATTTTAGATAAGACTTATGAAAACAAATCTAGGAAAAGTATAAAAATTGAAGAATGGAAGGAACTTCGAGGATGCGTGGAAGTTAAGAATTTAAATTATAGTTTAATTACAGAGGAAAAAATCAAATCAACCATATCGAACAGTTTTGAACATATAACTGGAGAGATGGGACAACTTATTGGAGACCTTTTATGGTATAAAAAAGTAATTTATACAAATGGAATTGAATGGAGATTTCTAAGTTTAGATGACAAGGAAGAGATAGATAATACAATTGTTGAAGTAGTTAACAAAAGAATAGAAACAGAAGAAGCGGGAAATTCTTTTGATTGGTGGAAGAATATTAAAGATTTATCGTTCAATTATACGGATATATGCCTATCTAAAGATTGTAGACGAGAGTGGAATGAATTTGTAAAAAGGGTAAAGGAAATAGAATGGTAGAAGTCTATTCTCATTGAGGAATTTAGATTATAAGTTGCAGTAAGATTTATCTGGAGACTAAAAAAAGACCACTTTATCTCGTTAAAGAAAAAAGTGATCTTCCTGATTTTACAGAAAAAAATAAAGTGAAAAGACTATAATTTTACATGGAAATATGCTAAACTAGAAAGAGTGAAACGTTCTTGTCAATTTACTATGAGAGATTAGTGTTGATTTTTAATCAAGGCACGTGTCGGACAGTTTTTAACAGCCTCTAAGACATCCTGACTAGGAGAAATTTCTTTTTCCAGTTGGTCAGGATTATCGTAAAAACGCACGATTCCATTATCGTGGTAATCAAATAAGTCAGAATAAGTTTGGCAAAGCCCACAGGCGATGCATCGTTCAGGTATAAGTGTGATTTTCATGTTCATATTTATATTGTAATAAGAAAAGTAAAAAAAAACAAGGAGTAAGGTATGGCAAAAGAACCGTGGCAAGAAGATATTTATGATCAAGAAGAAGCAAGAGCAGAGCGTCGGCATCGAAACCACGGAGGGGCTGATAGGATGGCTAATCGTATTTTGACGATCCTAGCTAGTATTTTCTTTGTAATTGTGGTGGTGATGGTCATCGTTTTCATCTATCTATCATCGGGGGGGAGTAATCGCACAGCAGCCTTAAAAGACTTTCATGATTCTGATGCAAGTGTAGTACAAATCTCATCTTCAAGCAGTTCTCAGCCTGAGCAGAGTTCAGAGCCAGAATCTACTTCTAGTAGTTCAGAAGAAGCTGCTAATCCTGAAGGAACGATTAAAGTTCTCGCAGGAGAAGGGGAAGCAGCTATTGCCGCTCGTGCAGGAATCTCCATTGCTCAGTTAGAGGCCTTGAATCCTGGGCACATGGCTACAGGATCTTGGTTTGCCAATCCAGGTGATGTTATAAAAATAAAATAGGAGCCGATATGAAAACAATTCAAATTGCTATTGATGGTCCTGCTTCCAGCGGTAAGAGTACGGTCGCAAAGATTATTGCTAAGGATTTTGGATTCACCTACCTTGATACAGGAGCTATGTATCGTGCAGCGACCTATATGGCTCTTAAGAACCAATTAGGAGTTGAAGAAGTCGAAGCCCTTCTAACCTTGTTGGACCAGCATCCAATCAGCTTTGGACGTTCAGAAACTGGAGACCAGCTTGTTTTTGTAGGAGATGTGGATATTACCCATCCTATCCGTGAAAATGAAGTGACCAATCATGTTTCTGCTATTGCAGCAATTCCTCAAGTGCGTGAGAAACTAGTTTCTCTCCAACAAGAAATTGCCCAGCAAGGTGGGATTGTCATGGATGGTCGCGATATTGGAACTGTTGTATTGCCACAAGCAGAATTGAAAATTTTCCTAGTAGCTTCTGTTGATGAGAGAGCAGGGCGCCGTTACAAGGAAAATATTGCCAAGGGAATTGAAACAGACCTTGAAACTCTAAAAGAGGAAATTGCTGCGCGTGACTACAAGGATAGTCATCGGGAGACTTCTCCTCTTAAACAAGCAGAGGACGCTGTCTATCTTGATACAACTGGCTTGAACATTCAAGAAGTAGTTGAAAAAATCAAAGCAGAAGCTGAAAAAAGAATGTAAATGTAGAAAAGCCGATAGATGGATATCGGTTTTTTTCTAAATTTGTCAAAATGCTGATTTTAGGGTATAATAGTTGCTGTTCGAGAAATTTTGATTTTCAAAGAATAGTGAATGATGATAAGGAGAAACTATGAACAATTTACCAAATTGTCCAAAATGTAACTCAGAGTATGTCTACGAAGACGGTGCCCTACTGGTTTGCCCAGAGTGTGCTCATGAGTGGAATCCTGCTGAAGTTGCAGAAGCAGAAGAAGGTCTTGTCGCTATCGATGCCAACGGAAATAAATTGGCTGATGGTGATACAGTAACTCTCATCAAGGACTTGAAAGTAAAAGGTGCGCCAAAAGATTTGAAACAAGGGACGCGCGTGAAAAATATCCGCATCGTAGAAGGCGACCACAATATCGACTGTAAGATTGATGGTTTTGGTGCCATGAAACTCAAATCAGAGTTTGTGAGGAAGATTTAAGCATGTCAAAACACTATAAACTTGTATTTTATAGCCGTATCTTCTTGTTTCTAGCGGCTTTTACGGGAGTTTATCTTGAAATTACTAAGCATGGTGGTTTTGGGATGCTTCTCTATTACACGGTTCTGTCCAACCTCTTGGTAACTATTTTTACCCTTTATCTTCTAAAGGTTATGAGCCGTGTAGGTGAAAATTGGCAAAGGCCAAGTCTCTTGCGCTTAAAAGGTGGGGTCACCATGAGTATCATGATTACCTGTGTGATTTACCATTTCCTCTTGGCGCCCATTGCGACTAATTTCTATACCCTAGAAAATTTCCTTTGCCACTATATCGTTCCCATCTGGTTTTTAGCGGATACCCTCTTTTTTGACAAACAGGGTCAATATAAGATTTGGGATCCAGCAGTGTGGACCATTTTACCCTTGCTGTATATGATGTTTGCTCTTTTTAATGGCTTGGTTCTAAAACTCAATATTCCAAATGCCAAGGATAATCCTTTCCCTTACTTCTTTTTAAATGTGAACAAGGGTTGGGATGTCGTATTCAAGTGGTGTCTGATTATCTTTGTTGCCTATATGGTAGCAGGATTTATCTTCTACTTTATTAAGCAAATCAAGAGAAAGTCATTCTAATACTCTTCGAAAATCTCTTCAAGCCACGTCAGTTTCGCCTTGCCGTAGATATGGTTACTGACTTCGTCAGTCTTATCTACAACCTCAAAACCATGTTTTGAGCTGACTTCGTCAGTTTCCATCTGCAACCTCAAAACACTGTTT
>NZ_VMMS01000078.1:0-17439 GCF_013277315.1 Streptococcus sp. 2106 | reverse complement strand
ATTTTCATTGAGTATAAGACACAAGGGATTCATTTTCGAGTTTGAGAAGGAGTCTGTGTACCAATGAGGCTTCTTCTTTTCTTGCTTTTTTGATAACTATCAAAAAAGTAGAAGATTAAGAGAAATATAGAAAGAGATTTCATGAAACAATTTTTAGAACGGGCCAGCATTTTGGCTCTCTCCCTCGTTTTGATTACCTCCTTTTCCATTTCGAGTGCCCTACCAGCCATGTTTGACTATTATCAGGGTTATTCTAAGGAACAAATTGAGCTCTTGGTGAGCTTGCCTTCCTTTGGAATCATGATGATGTTACTGCTAAATGGTTTCTTGGAAAAAATATTTCCTGAGCGCTTACAGATTAGTTTGGGCTTGCTGATTTTATCATTGAGCGGTACAGCTCCCTTCTGGTACCAAGCCTATCCCTTTGTCTTTGGAACACGGCTTCTTTTTGGTTTAGGTGTTGGGATGATCAATGCCAAGGCCATTTCTATTATCAGTGAACGCTATCAAGGAAAAAGGCGAATTCAGATGTTAGGGCTACGCGCTTCTGCAGAGGTCGTTGGAGCTTCTCTCATTACCTTGGCCGTCGGTCAGTTGTTGGCCTTTGGTTGGACAGCTATCTTTCTAGCCTATAGTGCTGGATTTTTGGTGCTGCCCCTTTATCTGCTCTTTGTCCCTTATGGAAAATCAAAGAAAGAAGTCAAGAAAAGAGCGAAGGAAGCAAGTCGTTTAACTCGAGAAATGAAAGGCTTGATTTTTACCCTAGCTATCGAAGCGGCAGCTGTAGTTTGTACCAATACAGCTATTACCATCCGTATTCCAAGTTTGATGGTGGAAAGAGGATTGGGGGATGCCCAGTTATCTAGTTTTGTTCTTAGTCTCATGCAGTTAATCGGGATTGTGGCTGGAGTGAGTTTTTCTTTCTTGATTTCTATCTTTAAAGAGAAACTGCTCCTCTGGTCTGGTATTACATTTGGCTTGGGGCAAATCGTGATTGCCTTGTCTCCATCCTTGTGGGTGGTAGTAGCAGGAAGTGTTCTGGCTGGATTTGCCTATAGTGTAGTCTTGACGACGGTCTTTCAACTTGTCTCTGAACGAATTCCAGCTAAACTCCTCAATCAAGCAACTTCATTTGCAGTTTTAGGCTGTAGTTTCGGAGCTTTTACGACCCCATTCATTCTAGGTGCAATAGGGTTACTAACGCACAATGGGATGCTGGTCTTTAGTATCTTAGGAGGTTGGTTGATTGTAATCTCTATCTTTGTCATGTACCTACTTCAGAAGAGAGCTTAGGATTGATTCCTAAGTTTTTCTTTTGATACTCAATGAAAATCAAAGAGCATAGTTGATTGAGTTTGGAATAGTACGCTGTAGCTGCTAAAATATTTCTAGAAATTAATTTGACTTTCCTAATAGAATTATTCATATCTTATTTCAATCTACTATAGAAAGCTAGCCGCAGGTTGCTCAAAATAGTGTGTTGAGGTTGCAGATGGAAACTGACGTGGTTTGAAGAGATTTTCGAAGAGTATGAGATTTTTATACCCATACAATATTTGTTTTAGGTCCTTGTTTACAGACTAATTTCTTGATAAAATAGAGGTTATGACGAGATATAAAGCAACTATTTCCTATGATGGTTATGCCTTTGCTGGCTTTCAGCGCCAGCCTCATGCGCGTAGCGTTCAGGAAGAAATTGAAAAAACCTTGACCAGGTTAAATAAAGGGCAAGCTATTACTGTTCACGGTGCTGGTAGGACAGATAGTGGGGTTCATGCTCTGGGACAGGTGCTTCATTTTGACTTGCCCTATCAAATGGATGAGGAAAAACTTCGCTTTGCCTTGGACACCCAGTCCCCTGAAGATATTGATGTGATTTCGATTGATCTGGTAGCGGATGATTTTCATTGCCGTTATGCTAAGCATAGCAAGACCTATGAGTTTATCGTGGATAGAGGACGTCCCAAAAATCCGATGCGCCGTCACTATGCCACCCACTTCCCTTACCCACTTGATGTGGAGAGGATGCAGGAGGCCGTCAAAAAGCTAGAAGGAACCCATGATTTCACTGGCTTTACAGCCTCTGGGACTAGTGTAGAGGATAAGGTTCGCACTATTACAGAAGCCAGTCTTAGGGTTGATGAGACAGGCCAGTTTTTGACTTTTACCTTTTCAGGAAATGGTTTCTTGTATAAACAGATTCGCAATATGGTGGGGACACTGCTCAAAATCGGCAACAAGCGTATGCCAGTAGAGCAGATTGACCTGATCTTGGAGAAAAAGGACAGGCAGCTTGCAGGTCCCACTGCAGCACCAAATGGTTTATATTTAAAGGAGATTCGTTATGAAGAATAATCGTATTTTAGCACTTTCTGGAAATGATATTTTTAGTGGTGGTGGCCTGTCAGCTGATTTGGCTACCTATACTTTGAACGGCTTGCATGGCTTTGTAGCAGTGACTTGTTTGACAGCCTTGACAGAAAAAGGATTTGAAGTCTTTCCAACTGACGATACCATTTTTCAACATGAATTGGATAGCTTGCGTGATGTGGAGTTTGGGGGAATTAAGATTGGTCTTCTCCCTACTGTCAGTGTGGCTGAGAAGGCATTGGACTTTATCAAGAAACGCCCAGGAGTGCCTGTGGTATTGGACCCTGTCTTGGTCTGCAAGGAAACGCACGACGTAGCAGTTAGTGAACTTTGCCAAGAGTTGATTCGCTTTTTCCCTTATGTCAGTGTGATTACGCCTAACCTCCCAGAAGCAGAATTATTAGCTGGTCAAGAAATCAAAACCTTGGAAGACATGAAAACTGCAGCGCAGAAATTGCATGATTTAGGAGCGCCAGCAGTCATTATTAAGGGAGGCAATCGCCTTAGTCAGGACAAGGCTGTGGATGTCTTTTATGATGGACAAAACTTTACAGTTCTAGAAAATCCTGTCATTCAAGGGCAAAATGCTGGTGCAGGTTGTACCTTTGCTTCCAGCATTGCCAGTCATCTAGTCAAAGGTGATGAACTTTTACCAGCAGTAGAAAGCTCAAAGGCTTTCGTTTACCGTGCCATTGCACAGGCAGATCAGTATGGAGTAAGACAATATGAAGCAAACCAAAACAACTAAAATCGCCCTTGTATCCCTCTTAACCGCCCTTTCTGTGGTTCTAGGCTATTTCTTAAAAATTCCAACACCGACAGGTATTCTAACTCTTTTAGATGCGGGTGTTTTCTTTGCGGCCTTTTACTTTGGTAGTCGTGAAGGAGCTGTAGTCGGAGGACTAGCAGGTTTCTTGATTGACCTCTTATCAGGCTATCCTCAGTGGATGTTCTTTAGCTTGGTCAACCATGGCTTGCAGGGATTTTTCGCAGGATTTAAAGGAAAAACTCAGTGGTTAGGCCTTATCTTAGCAACGATTGCCATGGTAGGGGGTTACGCCTTGGGTTCTACATTGATGAATGGCTGGGCAGCAGCCCTACCAGAAATTTTACCAAATTTCATGCAAAATATGGTAGGGATGATTGTAGGATTTATTCTTAGTCAAAGTATCAAGAAGATTAAGTAAAGAGGCTGAGTCAAAAGTCTTTCAAATAAGAAAAACGCATAGTATCAGGTTTGAAAAGCTTGATACTATGCGTTTTATTGTGGGAAGATTTTCCTCATTTTCTAGTGAAATTGAACTTTTTCTAACATCTTTTTATAGATTACTTCTTAATCAATTATCATTTCCATTGTTGTTTCTTGGGGTTTCATCCCTTGTCTTTGATAAAAGCGGAGAGCACCCTCGTTATCATTCCAGACACTTAGGGTTAGATTATGGCAGCCAATTTCTTTAGCATAATTGAGAGCGAATTGATAGAGTTGATCACCAATTTTTTGACCACGAGCATTTTGATCTACACATAAATCTTTGATAAAAAGGGTTTTGATTTCTTGGAGAACAGGATTATCTGTTTTATCTTTTATGGTACAAAATAGGTGTCCGAGAACTTGTCCCTTCTCATCTTCAAAAACAAAAATAGGGGTATGTTCTTGAGAGAGAATATTTTGCAACTCAGAGGAACTATATTTAGTCCCAGTTTGCTTAAAAATATCTGGTCGAGCTTGGTGGTGAAGCGTAAGGATTTGTTGTAATAAATCGAGTAATTTAGGAATATCTTCTTGTTTAGCTTTTCGAATAGTCATGAAGGTTCTTTTTATTGGCTTAGTCTATAAGAAAAGCTTTAGGAGCAATCATTTTTCTTTATGAAGAGTTCTTAAAATAATTAACTGTGTTGACATAATCCAAAGAATGAGAATACTCATGTCCAATAGAGAAACATTTCCGTAGTCGTAAAGGCTGGCTCGCAGAAGATTTGAGGAAGGGACGAAAGGGAGGGCACGGTAAAGATGGTTTACCCACTCAGGTAGTCGATCTGCAGGATACATGAGTGGTGAGAACATGAGTCCAATCATAAGAATTAGCTGCGACATAAGGGTTACTGTATTTGGAGAAAAGGTGTAGGCTATAGCAAATCCCAGACTAATCATAGTAAGACAAATCAGAAGCACAATAAAAACACCAAGAAAAGATGGATGGAGACGAACAGAAAAACGGACATACCCAAGTAGAATAGAAATAAAAACTCCCGGCAAAATGGCAATTAACCACATCCACAAGTCAGCGAGAGAAATGAATATCCTAGGGATGGGTAAGGCACGAATATAATCAAAATGCCCTTCCAACTTATCATTTGCTATAACAGGGGAGGAAATTGTACAACCCATGGAGATAATTCCAATTAAAACAGAACCAGACGAAAGATAGTAGGCAGTAGTCGAATCGATATCGCCAATAACTAGAGGGTAGCCAAAAAGAAGAGAAATGGATAAGAGGAGCTGTGCTAGTGTAAAAAGGATGAAAAGCTCTTTTTGGCGCAAGTAGTTCCAATGAAGTAAGTAAAAAAATTGAGTCATATTAGTTGGTTAGCTCCTCTCTATAAAGGTCAGAAATAGTCAATGTTTTTTGATGAAGAGAGAGATTGGAAATTGTTTTTTGACCAAGTTCTTCTGTCAGTTGTGCTATCAATGGAGCTAGACTTCTTTCCTCAATCTCTAATTGACAACTAACACCATTGATAATTGTATAATCTTCTATTTTGTCTAATATACTTTTAGTCTTAAAATCAAAGCTTATCTGATACAGTTTGTCATGGATGATTTGCTTAACCTTTCCTGATTTGAGCAATCTACCATTATTAAAGAGGGCGTAATTATCTGCATATTTTTCAACCTCCAGAAGATTATGAGTAACGATAATAATGGTATGCCCCTTGCTAGCTAACTTTTGCAATAATTGCCATTGCTTTTCACGACGAATGGGGTCAACATCATTTGTTGGTTCGTCAAGAAGAATGATGTCTGAGCTACCGATTAGTGTCATAGCGAAGGAAGTTAGTCTTTTGAGACCGCCCGAAAGATCCTTACCTTTTTTGTAACGATAGTCTTCAATTTCTAAATCAGTGAGAAGCTGGCTGATTGCTTTTTCTAGTTCTTGGGAACTCAATCCTCGCATTTTTCCAAGTATTTCTAAATTTTGTTCTACGGTTAATTTGTCGAGTGGGGCATATTGTTGAGACATATAACTAATTAAGGTGCGTGCTTGTTTACGATTGTATATAAAAGAAATATCACCATACAAAATATCTCCTTGGTCAGGTTTAGTAAAACCAATCATTTGATTCAATAGAGTAGATTTTCCAGCTCCATTGTGTCCCAAAAAAGCCGTGATTTTTGCTGGTGATATTTCTAAGGAAATATGATTATTGGCTAAGTGCTGACCATCAAAAGATTTAGTCAAATTATCAATTACGAGTTTTGCAGTTGTCATAACTTTAATTCTCCGTACTTAGAAAAAATTTCCCAATCGTCTTCTTTACCTGTGCCGCATGTTGGACATTCATCAAGATAGCGTCCCCAAGAATCGTGTGTGAATGAGGCTCCGTTTTCATAATTGATTTCGTATTGATGGTTAAGGCTAATTGGTTCCGTATATTGAGTTAATAATCGGATAGTTTCATCAACAATGGCAGAAGTCAGTTGAAATATTGCTGGACCATAGGCTATTGTAGGGATTGTTTTTGTAATCGTACGAACACCGTGGAATTGTTCAAGGAATAGAGTGTCAATTTTTGTATAATAAATATTTAAACAATCAAAACAGCCTGTTTGGTAAGGGATAACTGAATAGACACGACCACGACTAACTTGACTGGCGCCAAATATACAGGGAATATTTTTTGTAACGATTGCTTTATTTACGATACGTTGAATATCATATTGAGGTTCATCAATCACACATATCGTAATATCAACATCATCAAGTAAAGGAATCAAGTCACTTACAGAGGTGATACGTATATTATGGGTTTCTACTTCAATATCGGAATTCATTTTTGTAACTTCTCTATGGGCAATTTGAACTTTAGATAAGCCAATATCATCTTCCTTGTATAGAAATTGTCTTCCTAGATTACTTTGCTCAACAATGTCAAAATCCACTATTTTTATCTTTTTAGGTCCCAAGCCTGCTAGTAATGTCAGTATGTTAGAACCCCCACCACCAAGACCTAGTAAAAGGATAGTAGACTGATGAATTTTTTTCTGTGTTGCAATACTATCTTGGAAGCTATTTAAATAGCGACTGAAATAATATATATTTGAATGATAACGTTCTTTAATATCCTGAATTTCGCCCGCTTCTTCGAGAACCCCCTCATTATCTAAGAGTTCAAGAGCGCCTGTGATGTCTTCTTCAGTTAAATCATCATATTTTGTTAGCATGATATTGAGAATATCTTGAAAAGGACGTCCGTCCAAAATATTGACTAAATTCCACATTTTATTATTATCATCCTTAATTTCTGTGGTTATACCAATTTGTAGCCCAATCCTAAATAAATTTTTATGAAGTTTATAAACAGGATATATTTCTTTTATTCTTGGATGATAGAATTTCATTTTAACCTCACTATTTTATTAAAAAAGGAAGACGAGGTGATTATAAATCATATATCCTCGTCTTGCAACTCCCAGTTCCTATTACAAATGGAAATAAGTAGAAAGAAAATGGTGAACCTATCTACTCAATTCCAACAGTAGGAATAAATAGAAAAGAACTCCTCTAAAAACTCAATTTTAAAATGCTAATTTTTCAACCTTTTCTGGTTACTAAACATAGAAAACCGGTAGTTTTTAGAGGTGCCCAAAATTTAGAAAACACCCCAGCTAATATCAGTTTTAGCAATAACTTTACGCACTTGAATATTTTTCATTTTTGTAACTCCTTTCATATTTGATAAGAATATTGTATAATAAATTAACGATTTTTTTATCAGCATGTCATAATTGACGTATTTGACGTTATAATTGGCAAAATCATGCTTGTAGTGAGGAATTTGATGTTAAAAATTGCGATTTGTGATGATTCTAATAGGGATGGTAGTCAGCTAGAAAACTTACTCTTATCTTATAAGGACATCAAAATAGAAACGAGTGTTTATACGAATCCCCAAAAACTATTAGAACAATTGACAGGGAAGTACAGTTGTGTTTTTTTGGATATCGAGATGCCACAGATAACAGGAATTGATATGGCACAAAAAATCCGTAAGGTAAACCCTTTTATCCCGATTATCTTTGTTACCAGTTATCGAGATTATATGGAGCAGGTTTTTGAAGTGCAGACTTTTGATTATTTACTTAAACCAGTGACTTCTAAAAAATTATATAAAACTCTGGATAGAGTGGTACGTTTTTTGAATTTAGGGCAAGCTGTATTTACGTTTACTTTTGGAAAGCAGCATTATTCACTGCCTTTAGATGACATTGTATTTTTTGAAAAGGATAAGCGTGCTGTCTTTATTTACACTAAAGATCAGACTTACAAAGCTTTGCTTAAAACGAAAGATATTTTAGAGAAATTACCTGATTACTTTATTCAAATTCATTCTTCCTATATTATCAATCCTAGATATGTGACAGAGTTTGATTCGCAAATAGTCACAATTTTAAATGGAATGGATGAAAATCACCTTCCAATTAGCCGAAAATTTCAAACGTCTTTTAGAGAAAAGTATTATTATTATCTGAGTGAGAGGAATTTTTAATGTTAGTCAGTTTGCGGATTGTGAGTATTCTGTTTGATTTATTTTTGGGAATTATTTTCTTTTATAGACCTCTGTCCCAAAAAGAAAAGTCTAGGAGAATTTGTATCTTTACTTCTCTCCTTTTATTTTTCCATGCCTTGTTGACGATATTATTTTCAGGAGCTAATCTTTTCTTAGTAGGGAATCTTATTCTCAGTATCGCAGAGTATTATTTTTTAGGTCTTTATTTTGGATATGCTGTTCAAGAATCTTCGTTTTGGATTTTTTGTCAGATGAGTCTAACTTTACTAGCTGGTACTATACTCAATCAAGCAGTGCAACTATTTTCCCCTTTATCAGTCATTTCAGAAAATCTAATAGCCATGCTTTTTTATCTCGCTGTAGCTTTTCTTTTATCATTGCTAGTGACCCTGGTTCTTCGACAACTTTTTCGTGCACATCAAAAGTTAGTTTATACTGTTTCTAAAGGGACTTGGTTATACCAGTTTATTGTACCATTTTTGTCCATTTGTTTTGCTTTTACAGTATCAGCGATTCAAGGGCAAGTGTTTGAGAAGGATTATCTTTCTTTTGTTTCTGTATTAGCCCTCATTGTGTTAACGTTCTCTTCTCTCTATTTCACACTATATCTTTCTCAGCAACAACAGAGGTATTATCAAAGCATACTAGAGACGGAACAGATGACCTTTCAACTGAGAGAAATGAAACAATCTAAAAAAGATTATAGGAGGATTCAAAGGATTCAACACGATTTGAAAAATCAACATTTAATCCTCCTTGCACTTTTAAAAGAAGATCCTGAACAAGCGAAGTCTTATCTCCAAAGCATGACAAATAGTATAGAGAACCAAACTGTCTGTTACTCCAAGAATACAACAATTAACTTTTTACTCAATCAAAAATTACAGGATAAGGTAGAGGACATACAATTGGAAATTGATTGTTTTGTACCTCAACGATTAGAAATCAATCCAGATATTTTAGCGGTTTTACTTGGTAATTTGTTGGACAATAGTCTTGAAGCCTGTATGCGCTTGAGTAATAAAGAAGATAGGGTCTTGATCTTAGGAATACGATATTTTCAGAAGAAACTCTTTATTGCTATCGAGAATTCATTTGATGAGAATGAATTGGTAATACGAAAGGAACGTCAGACAGAGGGATGGGGGCTTAAAAATATTGAGAGACTTGTAACCAATCATAGGGGAACAATGAAGAATTTCATTCAGAATGGACGTCATAAAACAGAAGTGATTCTTCTTGTCTAACTAGGGTTTGTTGCTATCTTAATCAAAATAAAGCAAGTCTTTGCTGGTGCTTGTAAAGAGGTCGAAGCCATCCTTGGTAACAACACCGCAGTCTTCGATACGGACACCGACCTTACCAGGGATATAGATACCTGGTTCAACAGAGAAGCACATGCCTTCTTCGATGACCATGTCGTTTCCTTCCATGATAGATGGGAATTCGTGGACATCCATACCGATACCGTGACCGAGACGGTGGTTGAAGTACTCACCGTAACCAGCTTTTTCGATGACTTCACGGGCAGCGCGGTCCACTTCATGGGCAGTCACACCCGGCTTGATAAAGTCAAGAGCAGCTTGTTGGGCTTCAAGGGTCAAGTTGTAAATATCTTTCTTGAATTGGTCAGGTTTGCCGACTGCGACTGTACGAGTCATATCTGACGCATAGCCGTTGACTAGAACACCCAGGTCAAAGAGGAGAAGAGCATTATTTTCAACTTTGTTAGCTGCTGGAATGCCGTGTGGATTTGCAGCGTTATCGCCAGTCAAGACCATAGTATCAAAACTCATTTCATAACCTTCACGCTTCATGGCAAAGTCGATTTGGGCGATGATATCTGTCTCTGTCTTATCAAGAGAAATATTGTTAAAACCAACATGAACAGCCTTGTCAGCATAAAGACCTGCAACCATCATTTTTTGCACTTCGTCAGCTGATTTGATGAGGCGCATGCGTTGGATACGAGGTGTGAGGTTTTCAAACTCAGCAGTTTCAAAGACTATTTTCAAGCCATGATATTTGGTCAAGATAAGATTGTCAAACTCAACAGCGACACGTTTGAAGGCAAGCTGTGGAAGAGTATGTTTGATTTTTTGCCATGGATTTTCAGAATCGACATAGCCCACTACTGGGAAGGAAACGGTGCTACTTGCACGTTCTACTTCAAGAGCTGGGACAAAGAGGAGAGGTTCCTGATCTGCTAGGACAAAGAGGAACATTTGGCGTTCATGGGGATCACTGTAAAAATCAGTGAGGTAATTGATTGTGACGGGGTCAGATACGACAGCGACGTCTAGTTTTTCTGATTCAAGATATGTTAGGATTTGTTGTAATTTAGACATATGCTACCTTCTTTCTACCCCTCTATTTTGGCAAAAAATGAGAGAAAATGCAAGGGAGAAGGGTAAAAGAACAGACAAAAAGAACTCCGACAAGATAACGGAGTTCTTTGATATAGTTTCACTTTGTTTAAGAAAAGTCAGCCTTCCTTTTGACGTCACTGTATTCTTCAGAGATTTCTTGGCTGAGAATGTCCTCATAGGCAGGGAGTTGGATGTCCTGACCATATTTCTTCTTGAGGGCAGTAGTGACCAGTCGATAGGCCAGATTGGCATTGCGAGAGAGGATAGGTCCGTGGAAGTAGGAACCAAAGACATTCTTATAATGAACCCCTTCACCGCCCTTTTCTTCGTTGTTTCCATTTCCATAGACAACCTGTCCCAGCGGTTTTTGGTCATCAGAGAGGAAGGTACGACCTTGGTGATTTTCAAAGCCATAGTAGGTTTCATCGAAATCTTCATTGTGAATCCTGATATCCCCGATAAAACGGTTATTGGTCTGGTTGAGCGTGTAGTGTCCCATGACCCCTAGCCCTTCGATACGTTTTCCTGAAGCTTCAACATAATATTGACCCAATAGTTGGAAACCACCGCAGATAGCCAGAACTACACCGTCGTTTTGGATGTAGTTGTCAATGCTCTCTTTTTTAGCAGGTAGGTCGTCTGCAATGATACTTTGTTCAAAGTCTTGACCACCACCGAAAAAGGCGATGTCGTAGTGATTTTCATCAAAGTCATCATGGAGAGAAACGATGTCAACGGTCACATGTGCTCCCAGTTTTTCAGCCACATACTTGAGCATGAGGATGTTTCCATTGTCCCCGTAGGTATTCATGAGATTTCCGTAGAGGTGGGCAATATTGATCTGATAAGGGTAATTGCCAGCTTTTGAGGAAAGTGAAGTATAAACCATTAGTTCATCTCCTTTCTAACAATCTGACGACTAGCCAGCAGTTCGCGGAATTCCAGCATAGCAGTATAGGTAGCTAGGATATAGGCATGCTTGCAGTCTTGGTTCTCAATGGTCTTAAGAACTTGTTCCAGACTACTTGTTTCAGTGATTTTCTCAGCTGGATAGCCTGTTACTCGTAGACGACGTGCAATTTCAGAATGGCGAACACCGCCAGCGTTGATTTCAGGAATGTCCATGTCAGTGATTTGCTCAAAGTCTGCATCCCAGATCCAGCTAGTGTCAATTCCATCTGCATAGTTGGCATTAAGGAGGACAGATAGGCTAAATGGATAAGGTGCTAGTTTGATCATTTCGATAGCTTGGGTTGCACCGACTGGATTTTTAATCAAGACAAGGGTACATTCCTTGTCACCGATATGAAAGGTTTCTTGGCGTCCAAAGACAGCACGGCTCTTGTCAAATCCCTGTTTGATGAGTTGGGAATCTGCGCCGAGGAAACGGGCGATGGCAACCGCAGCTAGGGCGTTGTAGATATTGTAGAGACCGCCGATTTGGATACCGTATTCTTGGCCGTCTATGACAAAGCGAGAGCGATTGTTGGTCAACTCAACCAGTTTTGTCAAACGATAGTCGAGATCAGGACGTTTACATCCACAACCTTCACAGATATAGGCACCCAAGTTTGCATAGGTATTATGCTCATATTTGAGGATGCCTTGACAGTCAGGACAGAGAATCCCTTCGGTATTGTAGTGAGCCAGTTGGGCTGGTCCTTTTTCCAAGTCAAAACCAAAATACTGTATAGGATTTGGGAAAGATGGTTTGTAGAAAAGTGGGCTGTCTCCGTTAAGGAGAACAGTAGCAGTTGGAACTTTCCGAATGGCATCCAATATCATGTTATAGGTAGTATAGATTTCACCGAAACGATCCATCTGATCACGGAAGATATTAGTAATGACAAAAAGACTAGGCTGGATATAGTCACAGATACGAGATAGACTGGCTTCGTCAATTTCGAGGACGGCAATATTTTTCCCAGTTTTTGAAGATTTGGCTGTTAGGAAGGTTGTTGCAATTCCTGTAATCATGTTGGCACCGCTTGGGTTGGTTAGAACTTGACCATAAACCTCTTTTAAAATGCCGACAGTGAGGGCAGTTGTCAGGGTTTTTCCATTTGTTCCAGTGACCACGACAATCTCGTAGTTCTTAGCTAGGTTTTGTAAAATATCTTTATCAAATTGAAGGGCGACTTTCCCTGGGAGCGTACTTCCACGTCCAAGACGGCTTAAAACGAAGTGGGAAGAACACCCAGCAAGAAGGCCCAAAGTAGTTTTTAAGTTCATGTTTCTATTATATCACAAAAGAGGGAAAAGACAGATTTGAGATTCCGCAGAAGTAAAAACAGCCCAAAGAGGGCTGTCAGTTAAGATGTGATCTCAACTTAAATCGCAAACAAGTCATTCAAGTTCTCAGCCAAAGTTGGGTGAGTGAAGATTTGTTTTGTGAAGTAAGTGTAAGGAATCTTGTTGTCCATAGCAACAGTGATGATGTTGATGATTTCTTGAGAACCTTCTGAGAAGATGCTTGCTCCAAGAATTTCTTTGGTTTCAGTATTAACAACAGCTTTGAAAGCTCCGCGAAGGTTTCCATTTACGTGACCACGAGGCATGGCTGCAACAGGAATTTCCTTAACAGTGTATGGAAGTTTCAAATCTGCTGCTTGGCTTTCAGTCAAACCAACTTGTGAAAGTGCAGGTGTGATAAACATGGTGTTTGGTACATTGAGACGGTCTTCAAGTGTGTAGCTGCCATCTCCAGCAAGGTAGCTGTAGACAACACGGAAGTCATCAAGTGAAATGTAAGTAAATTGAAGGCCACCGTTGACATCCCCAACTGCAAATACACCAGGAACGTTTGTTTGACAATGTTTGTCTACTTTAATAGCACCACGTTCAGTAAGTTCAATATCTGTATTTTCAAGTTGAAGTGGTTCTACATTTGGTTTACGTCCAGTTGCGTAGAGAAGGGCATCGAAACGGTAAGTTTCGTCTTCAGTTACGATAAGCACTTGGTCACCGTCGTTTTTAATTTCAGTAGTATGGATATTTTGAAGCAATTCAATACCGTCTTCTTCCAGGTATTGTTTAGCAAGAGCTGCGATGGAAGGTTCTGCACGAGGTAGGAATGTATCCAAGGCATCTAGGACTGTAACCTTGCTTCCAAGTTTGTTGTAAAGGCCAGCAAATTCAAGACCGATATTTCCACCACCAAGGACTCCAAGTTTTTCAGGCAATTTGTCCAAATTTTGGATACCTGTTGAGTCAAAGACGTTCTTGCTTGTAGCAAGTCCAGGGATAGGCAAGACGTTTGAAACAGCACCAGTGTTGATGACGATTGTTTCAGCAGTCAGTTCTTTCTTTTCATCACCAGCTTGGATTTCGATGACTTTATTTGAAAGGAAGTGAGCTTCCGCATCAAAGATATCCACGCCTGTACCAGCAACAGTCGCATAGTTTTTACCGTTGAGGCGACCAGTGATAGTATTTTTGGTAGCAATGACTTCTTCAAAAGACAAGCCCTTCTCAGCAGCAACTAGCAAGGTTTTAGTTGGGATACAACCAATGTTGATACAAGTTCCACCATACATAGCTTTGCTACGTTCAACGAGGGCAACTTTTTTACCAGCTGAAGCCAATTTACCAGCTAGTGTTTTACCAGCTTTACCAAATCCAATAACAATTAAATCGTATGTTAACATTTATAGTTCCTCCTATTCGCATTTCATTCTAGCACAAGAAAAAAACTTTTGCACAATTCTGCTACGAAAAAGACAGAAAAGATAAAAACGCTTTCCAGACAAAAAACTAGTAATTTTTTGACAAGCTTGATAAACTAAAATCCTATCTATTTTTATATAAGATAGAATAAATGTTCGAAAATAGGAGGTTTTATGAAATCGAATCGTTATATTATTGCCTTTGCTGGGGTCATTTTACACTTAATGCTGGGTTCGACTTATGCCTGGAGTGTTTATCGCAACCCTATTATTGAAAAAACGGGATGGGATCAGGCTTCTGTTGCCTTTGCCTTTAGTCTAGCAATCTTTTGTTTGGGCTTATCGGCTGCATTTATGGGGCGTTTGGTAGAAAAATTTGGTCCGAGAGTCATGGGGAGTCTATCTGCTTTTCTATACGCAGGTGGAAATATCCTAACAGGATTTGCAATAGACCGTCAAGAACTGTGGTTGTTGTATCTGGCTTATGGCATTTTAGGTGGGCTTGGTTTGGGAGCAGGCTATATTACCCCTGTGTCAACGATTATAAAATGGTTTCCTGATAAACGTGGTCTCGCAACAGGTTTAGCGATTATGGGGTTTGGTTTTGCTTCTTTATTGACTAGTCCCATAGCGCAACATCTCATCGCAGGGGTAGGGCTTGTAGAAACTTTTTATATTTTAGGTGCAAGTTACTTTATTATCATGCTCCTAGCTTCACAATTCATTAAGCGTCCAAATGAGCAAGAACTTGCAATTTTATCTGTTTCAGGGAAAGAAAAAACAGACTCTCTGACGCAAGGGATGACTGCAAATCAGGCTCTAAAAAGCAATCGGTTTTATATACTTTGGATTATTTTCTTTATCAGCATAGCTTGTGGTTTAGGCTTAATTTCAGCGGCATCGCCAATGGCACAGGAGATGGCTGGCTTGTCTACAAGTCATGCAGCAGTAATGGTGGGTGTTTTGGGGATTTTTAATGGATTTGGTCGCTTGCTCTGGGCGAGTTTGTCTGACTATATCGGTCGCCCTCTAACCTTTAGTATATTACTGCTTGTCAATCTTTTCTTTTCTCTTTCACTTTGGATCTTTACAGATTCCGTTTTATTTGTAGTCGCTATGTCTATTTTGATGACTTGCTATGGAGCTGGTTTTTCATTGATTCCAGCTTATCTCAGTGATATTTTTGGAACCAAGGAATTGGCCGCTCTGCATGGTTATATTTTAACGGCTTGGGCAATGGCTGGTTTAGCGGGACCTATTTTATTAGCAGAGACTTATAAAATGGCTCATTCTTACACACAAACCTTGTTCGTTTTTATCATTTTATATAGTATCGCCTTGGCTTTGTCTTATTATCTAGGTCGTTCAATCAAAAAGGAAAGCCAAAAACCGTTTACATGATTTTCTGTAGAAATGGGGCTATCTTTTGCTCTTGTCTTGTGTTATACTAGATAGGTTGCAAAGAAAACAGTACTTTTCTTTTGTGGAAAAGAAGCAACACGATTTTGTATCCAGTATATGAAAATACGTCATAAAAAGAAAAGTATACACTAAGCCCTATAGGGTGGCTTCGCACCACCTTTAGAAAGAAGAATAACGTGAAATTTAATGAATTAAACTTGTCTGCTGATTTGCTAGCAGAGATTGAAAAAGCTGGTTTTGTAGAAGCCAGTCCGATCCAAGAACAAACCATTCCTTTGGCTCTAGAAGGCAAGGACGTTATCGGTCAAGCTCAGACTGGTACAGGAAAAACCGCAGCCTTTGGCTTGCCAACCCTTGAAAAAATCCGTACAGAAGAAGCGACCATCCAAGCCTTGGTCATCGCTCCAACTCGTGAACTAGCTGTCCAAAGTCAAGAAGAACTATTCCGCTTTGGTCGTAGCAAGGGAGTCAAAGTCCGTTCAGTATATGGTGGATCAAGCATTGAAAAACAAATTAAGGCTCTTAAATCTGGTGCCCATATCGTGGTGGGAACTCCAGGTCGCCTCTTGGACTTGATTAAACGCAAGGCCTTGAAATTACAAGATATTGAAACGCTCATCCTTGACGAAGCGGATGAAATGCTCAACATGGGCTTCCTTGAGGACATTGAAGCTATCATCTCCCGTGTCCCTGAAAGCCGTCAAACTTTGCTTTTCTCAGCAACTATGCCAGATTCCATCAAACGTATCGGTGTTCAGTTTATGAAAGAACCTGAGCATGTGAAGATTGCGGCTAAGGAATTGACAACAGAATTGGTTGATCAATACTACATCCGAGTTAAAGAACAAGAAAAATTTGATACTATGACTCGTCTCATGGATGTGGAACAACCAGAGCTTGCTATCGTATTTGGTCGTACCAAACGTCGTGTGGATGAATTGACTCGTGGTTTGAAAATCCGTGGCTTCCGTGCAGAAGGAATTCATGGAGACCTAGACCAAAACAAACGTCTTCGTGTCCTTCGTGACTTTAAAAATGGCAATCTTGATGTTTTGGTTGCGACAGACGTGGCAGCGCGTGGCTTGGATATTTCAGGTGTGACCCATGTCTATAACTACGATATTCCACAAGATCCTGAAAGTTATGTTCACCGTATCGGTCGTACAGGTCGTGCTGGTAAGTCAGGTCAGTCGATTACTTTCGTATCACCAAATGAAATGGGCTACCTTCAAATCATTGAAAACTTGACTAAGAAACGTATGAAAGGTCTCAAACCTGCAAGTGCAGAAGAAGCCTTCCAAGCTAAAAAACAAGTAGCTCTCAAGAAAATCGAACGTGATTTTGCAGATGAAACCATTCGTGCTAACTTTGAGAAATTTGGTAAGGATGCTCGTAAGCTAGCTGCCGAATTTACTCCAGAAGAATTGGCAATGTATATCTTGAGTCTGACTGTTCAAGACCCAGATAGCCTTCCAGAAGTGGAGATTGCGCGTGAAAAACCACTACCATTTAAACCATCAGGTAATGGCTTTGGTGGTAAAGCTAAGGGAGGTCGTCGTGGAGATGACCGTCGTGATAATCGCCGTGGAGACAACCGTCGTGGTGGTCGCCGTGATGATTTCAAAAAAGGAAGTCGTGGCAACGATCGTTTTGATAAGGAAAAACGTTACCGTAAGGATAATAAAAAACCACGCAATACTTCAAGTGAAAAGCAAACAGGCTTTGTTATTCGTAACAAGGGAGATAAATAAGAAAAAGCGGTTCAAAATGAATCGCTTTTTTATATAAGGAGACCGAATGTGAAAAGATAATACTCAATGAAA
>NZ_VMMS01000077.1:0-3788 GCF_013277315.1 Streptococcus sp. 2106 | reverse complement strand
AAAGACTTGACCTGAGAAAGGATCCAATTCAAAGTGGGTTTTAATGAGATAAGCCAGTGAATCAATGCCTTGTCTCATATCCGTTTTCCCACAAACAAGGTGAACTTGACCTAAATCGTTTAGTTGAATCATCATAGTACACTACCTTTCCTCCGATAACTATTTTTATTTAGTATACCGGAAGTTGGGGAATTAGGATAGATACGATACCTTGTTATGACGCGCTTACTTTAGAATAGTACGTTATAGATGTTAAAATATTTCTAGAAATTAATTTGACTTTCCTAATCGATTTGTTCACATCTTGTTTTAATCTACTATATATAGGGTACTTGAAAGGCTATCATCGGACAAAATAAGGAAGGCATGATATAATATAAGGTAGATTTCTATGTCATAAAACAAGAAGTGTTTGGACATCATTCATTTGAGAACTCTTTATGTTCAAACGATAGTAAAATAAAATAGGGGATCTAAACCCTTGCTACGAAAGGAAAAAAACTCAATGGCTACTATTCAATGGTTTCCTGGTCACATGTCTAAAGCGCGTCGACAGGTTCAGGAAAATTTAAAATTTGTTGATTTTGTGACGATTTTAGTTGATGCACGCTTACCTCTATCTAGTCAAAATCCTATGTTGACCAAGATTGTTGGTGATAAACCAAAACTCTTGATTTTAAACAAGGCCGACTTGGCTGATCCAGCAATGACCAAGGAATGGCGTCAGTATTTTGAATCACAAGGAATCCAGACGCTAGCTATCAACTCCAAAGAGCAAGTGACTGTAAAAGTTGTAACAGATGCGGCCAAAAAGCTCATGGCCGATAAGATTGCTCGCCAGAAAGAACGTGGTATTCAGATTGAAACCTTGCGTACCATGATTATTGGGATTCCAAATGCTGGTAAATCAACTCTGATGAATCGTTTGGCTGGTAAGAAAATTGCTGTTGTTGGAAACAAGCCAGGGATTACAAAAGGTCAACAATGGCTTAAAACCAATAAAGATCTGGAAATCTTGGATACACCGGGGATTCTCTGGCCTAAGTTTGAGGATGAAACTGTTGCACTTAAGTTGGCATTGACTGGAGCTATCAAGGATCAGTTGCTTCCTATGGATGAGGTTACCATTTTTGGTATCAATTATTTCAAAGAACATTATCCAGAAAAGCTGGCTGAACGCTTCAAACAAATGAAAATTGAAGAAGAAGCGCCTGTGATTATTATGGATATGACCCGCGCCCTCGGTTTCCGTGATGACTATGACCGTTTTTACAGTCTCTTCGTGAAGGAAGTCCGTGATGGCAAACTCGGTAACTATACCTTAGATACATTGGAAGACCTCGATGGCAACGATTAAAGAAATCAAAGAACTCCTTGTGACAGTCAAGGAGTTAGAAAGCCCTATTTTTTTAGATCTTGAAAAGGATAATCGCTCTGGAGTTCAAAAAGAAATTAGCAAGCGTAAAAAAGCCATTCAGGCTGAATTGGATGAAAATTTGCGTTTGGAATCTATGCTTTCCTATGAAAAGGAAATTTACAAGCAAGGAGTGATCTTGATAGCAGGTGTTGACGAGGTCGGCCGAGGTCCTCTGGCTGGGCCAGTAGTCGCTGCAGCCGTTATTTTACCTCAAAATTGTAAGATTAGAGGCCTCAATGACAGCAAGAAAATTCCTAAAAAGAAACATCTGGAGATTTTCCAAGCAGTTCAAGACCAAGCCTTGTCAATTGGCGTTGGTATCATGGATAATCAGGTCATCGACCAAGTCAATATCTACGGAGCAACTAAACTGGCCATGCAGGAAGCAATCTCCCAGCTCAGTCCTCAACCTGAGCACCTTTTGATAGATGCCATGAAACTGGAGTTGCCCATTTCACAAACCTCCATCATCAAAGGTGATGCTAATTCCCTCTCTATCGCAGCAGCTTCTATAGTAGCCAAGGTGACCCGTGATGAATTGATGAAGGAATACGATCAGCGGTTTCCTGGCTATGATTTCGCTACTAATGCAGGATATGGAACTGCTAAACACCTAGAAGGACTCGAAAAACTAGGAGTTACCCCAATTCACCGAACCAGCTTTGAACCTGTTAAATCACTGGTTTTAGGTAAAAAAGAAAGTTAATTGAAAGGAAATACCATGGAGGAACAGTCGGAAATAGTCCGTTCTAAGAAAGAATTCGCCTTTGCATCCAGCACTATCCTATCCCAAGTTGGTCGAGGAATCATTGTCGGCCTCGTCGTTGGAATTATCGTCGGATCCTTTCGTTTCTTAATTGAAAAGGGCTTCCACCTGATACAAGGACTTTATCAAGATCAAGGGCACCTAGTGCGCAATCTTTTTGTACTGGTTTTGTTTTATATACTCATCTGTTGGCTCAGTGCTAAATTAACTCGATCAGAAAAAGATATCAAAGGCTCAGGAATTCCGCAAGTCGAAGCCGAACTGAAAGGCCTCATGTCCCTCAACTGGTGGGGCGTTCTTTGGAAAAAATATGTGCTAGGAATGCTTGCTATTGCCAGCGGCCTTATGCTGGGGCGTGAAGGGCCAAGTATCCAACTGGGAGCAGTTGGTGGTAAAGGAATTGCCAAGTGGCTCAAATCCAGTCCAGTAGAGGAACGTTCCTTAATTGCCAGTGGAGCTGCAGCAGGTTTAGCCGCAGCCTTTAATGCACCAATAGCAGGCCTCCTCTTTGTAGTAGAAGAAGTTTATCACCATTTTTCGCGCTTTTTCTGGGTTTCTACACTAGCAGCCAGCATCGTAGCAAACTTTGTGTCTCTACTCATGTTCGGTTTGACACCAGTATTGGATATGCCAGATAACATTCCTCTCATGACCCTAGATCAATACTGGATTTATCTTGTGATGGGAATTTTCCTTGGATTTTCCGGTTTTCTCTATGAAAAAGCTGTGCTCGATGTCGGTAGACTTTATGATTGGATTGGTCAAAAAATCCATTTGGATAGAGCTTATGATCCAATTCTTGCTTTTATTCTCATCATACCAGTCGGAATTTTTTTACCCCACGTCCTTGGTGGTGGAAATCAGCTTGTTCTTTCCTTAACTGAGCAAGATTTTAGTTTCCAAGTTCTATTAGCTTACTTTTTAATTCGCTTTATCTGGAGCATGATTAGTTATGGAAGTGGTCTTCCAGGAGGCATTTTCCTACCAATTTTGGCGCTTGGTTCCTTACTTGGTGCCCTAGTTGGTGTTATCTGCGTCAATCTTGGACTTGTCAGTCAAGAGCAATTCCCTATATTTGTCATTCTAGGAATGAGTGGCTATTTTGGAGCAATATCAAAAGCTCCCTTAACTGCCATGATCCTCGTAACTGAGATGGTAGGAGATATTCGCAACCTCATGCCACTTGGTCTTGTCACTCTTGTTTCTTATATTATCATGGATTTGCTCAAGGGTACACCAGTCTATGAAGCCATGCTGGAAAAAATGCTTCCAGAAGAAGTATCCAGCGAAGGAGAAGTTACACTTATCGAAATACCAGTTTCTGATAAAATTGCTGGGAAACAAGTTCATGAACTCAACTTACCACACAACGTCCTCATCACTACCCAAGTCCATAATGGCAAGAGCCAAACAGTTAACGGCTCAACCAGAATGTATCTGGGTGATATGATTCACCTGGTTATTCCAAAAAGCGAAATTGGGAAAGTCAAAGATTTGTTGTTGTAGAGTTTGTTTACATAATTTATATTATGCAAACAGCTGACTTGATTTATTTAGAAAACCGATTCTCAGCAATGAGGGCGGTTATTATGGCTTCAAGCCAGT
>NZ_VMMS01000076.1:0-5447 GCF_013277315.1 Streptococcus sp. 2106 | reverse complement strand
ATTTTCATTGAGTATAACACAAAAGGTAGCCCATCAGCTACCTTTTTCTTATGCTTCCTCAATCAAGCGAGTATGTTCTCTCTTGATACAGCGATTCATCACGATATCATCACATCCACCATCACGCAAAATCTCTTTCGCTTCTAAACTTTCAAGTCCTAGCTGTGCCCAAAAAATCTTGGCATCAGCTTTGAGAAAATCACGCGCCACATCGGGCAGAAATTCACTGCGACGATAAACATTGACAATATCTACAGGAAAAGGAATTTCAGCGAGGCTAGCATAAGCCTTTTCACCCAAGATTTCGCCACCTGCCGCCTTGGGATTGACTGGGATGATTTTATAGCCCCGAGCCTGCATTTCCTTTGTCACTCGATTGCTGGTTGTTTCTTCACGGTCAGACAAACCCACCACAGCAAGGGTTTTACTCGTTGCGAGATACTGACGAATCACGCCATCACTTGGATTGATAAATTCTTGACTCATAGAAATCCTCCTTTTTCATCAGTATAGCATATTTTGAAAAGGTTTGCAGAATTCTACTACAAAAAAGGAGGACTAGCCCCCTTTTTATTTAGCCTCGTACCAGGTTGCCCCTTCATTTTCATCTGCGATGAGGGGAACACTGAGTTGAATGGCTTCTTCCATGGTTTGTTTGACCAATTTTTTCATCTCTGCCAATTCAGATTTAGGAACTTCAAGGACGATTTCATCGTGCACTTGCAGAAGCATCTTAGTCTGATAACCACCTGCAACCAAGGCTTTATCTAGCTGAATCATGGCAATCTTGAGAATATCTGCTGCCGAACCCTGAATAGGAGAATTGATGGATGTCCGCTCCGCAAAACCACGAATATTAAAGTTGCGCGAATTGATATCTGGCAACTCACGACGACGCTTGAAGAGGGTCTCCACATAGCCCTTATCACGCGCCTCACGCACCACTTCATCCATGTAGTTTTTAATACCTGGGAAGCGTTCAAAGTAGGTATCAATGTAGGCTTTGGCCTCCTTACGGCTAATGCCCAGATTATTAGACAAACCAAAGTCTGAAATACCATAAACCACTCCAAAGTTAACCGCCTTGGCATTGCGACGATCGTTTGCAGTCACATCCTCAGGACGCTCAATGCCAAAGACCCGCATGGCTGTCGAGGTATGGATGTCCGCTCCCTCTTGGAAGGCCTTAATCAAGTGCTCATCCTTAGAAATATGCGCCAAAACGCGCAATTCAATCTGTGAATAGTCCGAGCTGAGCAATACACTATCCTCCCACTCAGGCACAAAAGCCTTCCGAATGAGACGACCTTGTTCCAAACGCACAGGAATATTTTGCAAGTTTGGATCCACACTAGACAAACGCCCAGTCTGGGTCAAATCCTGAACATAGCGAGTATGAATCTTGCCATCAGCCAAAATCCAGTCCTGCAAGCCAATCACATAAGTGGATTGAATCTTAGCAATCTGACGGTAGTCGAGAATTTTCTTAACAATTGGTGCAATAGGAGCCAAGCGTTCCAAGACATCCACCGCTGTCGAATAACCTGTCTTGGTTTTTTTAGTGTATTCTAAAGGAAGTCCCAATTTTTCAAAGAGAAGCACGCCCAACTGCTTAGGCGAGTTGATATTAAACTCCTCACCAGCCAACTCGTAAATCTCTTGAGTCAGTTTTTCAATGACAAGCTCATTTTCAGCCTGCATCTCACACAAAGTCTCTTTCTTGACCCTAATTCCAGCTATTTCCATCTTGGCAAGGACAAAAGCCAGAGGTTGCTCTATATCATAAAGAAGCTCTAATTGCCCATTTTCGCTGAGTTTTTCAAGCAAAATAGGCTCTGTTTCAACCAAAACAGCAAGTTTACAAGCTAAGTGTTCCAAGAATTTCTCACGTTCAGGAATGGCCTTTTTAACACCCTTACCGTAGAAAGTTTCATCATCAACCAAGTAAGTCTGACCATAAAGACTAGCGATGGTCGCAATTTCATTGTCCTCCACAGTCGAAAGGAGGTATTTAGCCAAACGGATGTCAAAAGCAGGCGCCTGCAAATCCACACCCAAACGTTGCAAAAGAACTTTAACCTTCTTAAAGTCATAAACTCTCAGAGATGTTTTTTCTAAGAAATCCTTGAAAATCGGGTCTTGCAACAGCTCAAGCTTGTCTGTGGCATAGAGCTTATCCCCACAAGACCAGGCAAATCCAACCAAATTATCCGTATGGTAATTCTCACCAAAAAGCTCAAAGTGGAAGATAGACTCTTCACTCAGCATATCTTGACTGATTTGGTCAACAATAGTAAAATCCAAACTCTCAGACACATCAGCTGACGACACATTTAAAGCCTGCTTGAGCTGTTTGAAGCCCATCTCATCGTAGAATTTTCCAAGATTTTCAACATCTGGACCACTATAGACCAAGTCCTCTAAACCAATCGCAATCGGTGCCTTGGTATCAATGGTCGCTAGTGTTTTAGACAAAAAGGCCTGTTCCTTATCATTAATGAGATTTTCCTTCATCTTAGAAGCCTTCATCCCATCGATATTTTCATAAATCCCCTCAAGCGAACCATACTCCAGCAAGAGTTTGATACCCGTCTTTTCACCAATTTTGGTCACCCCAGGGATATTATCCGACTTATCACCCATGAGCGCCTTGAGATCGATAAACTGCGTCGGTGTAATGCCCATCTTTTCCATAAGATATTCTGGTGTAAAGGCCTCAAACTCAGCCACACCTTTCTTGGAAATCTCAACCACCGTATGCTCATCCGTCAGCTGAATCAAATCCTTGTCCCCACTGACAATGGTAATATCAAAACCATTCTGCTCTGCTAGTTTATCCAGTGTTCCAATGATGTCATCCGCCTCATACTGAGCCAACTCATAGTGACGAATCCCCATATGATTTAGCAACTCACGAATGAAAGGGAATTGCTCACGAAACTCATCAGGAGTCTTAGCCCGACCACCCTTATAGTCCGCATACATCTCTGTCCGGAAGGTCGTCTTTCCCGCATCAAAAGCCACCAAAATATGACTAGGCTCCACCCGCTCCAACAAATGGCTCAACATCAACTGGAAACCATAAATGGCATTGGTATGCAAACCAGCCGCATTCTTAAAACGGTCCAACTGCTGATAGAGTGCAAAAAACGCCCGAAAAGCAACAGAAGACCCATCAATCAATAATAATTTTTTCTTATCCATACACCCATTATAAAGGAAAGAATCAAAAAATACCATTGGGAAGAGCTAGAGCAAGTATTTTTCAAACTTTTTCCCGAATAAATAGATAGAAGCATTGAAACTAGTAAACTTAGATTTAAAAATGTGCTATAATGAAAGACAAACTATAAGAAAAGTCAATAGTTTATCTAAAATATTTCTTATTTCAATTTGATGATTTAGCGATGATTTTAGAGCACGGCAAAAATCCCTTGAAACAGTCCATTTTTTTCAAAGGTAATCTTGTGTTAATTTCAGAAATTACATCACTTTTTGTTCGTCAAATGGTAGCTCTTTTTTAGGAGATAAAACATGGTTCGGATAAGTTTTTTTGCAAGGTGGATGATGGCTACATTGTAATGTTTTCCTTGTTCTAACTTAGTCTTAAACTAGGCCTTAAAAGCAGGTGAAAAGCGATTGCATGCTTTGCCAGCTGATGAACGACTACAGAAACGTCAAGAAGAGCTCCACCCCCTAATGGAAGATTTCTTTGCTTGGTGTCGATGTCAGTCAGTTTTAGCAGGTTCAAAACTAGGAAGGGCTATTGAATACAGCCTCAAGTATGAAGAAACCTTTAAGACCATTTTAAAAGACGGACATCTGGTCCTTTCCAATAATCTAGCTGAACGCGCCATTAAATCATTGGTTATGGGACGGAGTAAAAGAGTCCAGTGGACTCTTTTAGCCTAAGCTAAATTTTAAAAAGCGAGGGTGGTTGTTTTCTCAAAATTTTGAAGGAGCTAAAGCAAGAGCTATTATTATGAGCTTGTTGGAAACAGCTAAACGTCATCAATTAAATAGTGAGAAATAGCTATCCTATCTTCTAGAATGTCTTCCAAACGAGGAAACTCTCGTAAACAAAGAGGTTTTAGAGGCTTATTTACCATGGACTAAAGTTGTACAAGAAAAGTGCAAATAAGAAATCTCCAGATTAGGAACTATCCGTGAGTTCTCTAGGCTGGAGATTTTTCAATATACTTCGTTATTAGGCGGTTACGACTGAAATATCGTCTTGTTCACTTTTTATTTTCTTCTAACCAATAGACGGAGTTGCAAGGAAAATGCCAAAAACTCTACCCCTATAGCTAACAAAGAGCAAAAAAACTAGGAGAGAACTCTCCTAGTTTTAAATTATCTTGGATTATTTAACCCACTCACCGTTGTGGTTTACTTTATAACCATCTACAGTTGTATTAACTGCAAGAGCTCCTGACGCGTATGAGTAGTACCATTTACCACCAACTTGATACCAACCAGTTGCCATTGCACCTGATGATTTCAAGTAGTACCAAGTACCGTTATCTTTAACCCAACCAGTTGCCATTGAACCGTTGTCGTTTAGGTAGTACCAAGTACCATTGTCTTTAACCCAACCAGTTGTCATCCAACCAGCTTGGTCAAAATAGTACCAAGTTCCATTGATTTTTTCCCAACCATTAGTTGTGTAAGAACCATCAGCGTGTTTGTACCACCAGCGAGAACCTGATTTAATCCATTCAGCTTTTTGAGCAGGTGTTTCAGCAGAAGCTACTAATTGAGGAGTTTTCAAAAGGGTTGCTTTACCATTTTGTACTCGAACTGTTAATTTATATGTTCCACGTTTAGTTTTAACTTCAACAGTACTATTAGCTGATTTTTCATACTTAATCTCAACTGCTTTACCATCAAGTTTCAGTTCATTACCTTCTTTATCATAAACCTTAACATATCTATCGGTAACAACTCTTTGTTTATTAGATTGTTGAGATTGTTGAGATGCAAGGTGAGACTTAATATCATCAATAGTCAAATCACCATTTTCAGTAGTATTAACTTTACCACTTGCTTCTTCTCCACGTTTAGCTGCTGCTTCTGCTGCTTCTGCTGCTTCTTTAAAGAGTTTAGAAACTTCTGCACTTGGTTCTGTTCTCTCATCAGCTGCAGGTTTAGCATTTGGCAATGTTTGAACATTAGCCTCACTAAAAGTTGCTGTATCAGCTGAAACAGCTTGTACAGCACCAAATGCTGCAAGAGCGACTGCGCTTGTCAATAAAACTTTTTTCATCGTTTTATCTCCTTTGTTTTTCTTTAAAATATTTTTTCGTAAGACTACCTTACTACCATAGATTATATAAATATTTGCAGGATTTGTCAAGAGTTTTCTTCGAGTTTTTAAACTTTTTACCTATTTTTTCAAAAAAGCCAAATTTCAAGTTCAAGTTAGCCATCAAGAAGTCTTCTCTGGG
>NZ_VMMS01000075.1:0-18104 GCF_013277315.1 Streptococcus sp. 2106 | reverse complement strand
CTTCTTGCTTGACTTCTTCCGCCTTAGCCTTGGCAAGTTCGATGGCATCCGTGATAGCTTTCTCACGCTTGTCAAATTCAGCGTCAAAAGCACGGTCAGCGTTGGCGATTTCCTTTTTCAAACGTTCTTCAAAAATCTGATGCAGATTTCGGCTTTCATTCAAAACGGCATCATTTACAATCCCACCGATCGCATTTGCAAGACTGGACTGGAAGGTCCCAAAACCTATTGATTTTAGGCGTTTTGCCATTGGCGAATAGGTATATTTGGTGATTTTCTTACGAACATCAAGACCGTACCACTCATGGTAGATACTGACCACATCGAACATCCGAACCGCTACATCGCTCTGGCCGACAACCGAGATTTCAAGACTATCTTCTAGCATGTCGCACATACTCGTCCGAAAATACTGCTTACCGTATTCAATCAAGCTAGCCTCATCTGTCACATCTTGGTCATTGACTTCCACCACATCTTCGTAGATTTGGCTATAGTTCCCAAGTAAGGGGCTGTCAATCACCACCATATAATCATGGTCAACCGCATTTTCTCCCTCGCCCTTAACAGTCGTTTTAAAGGTTATCCGAGTTTTTAAAGACTTCGTTGAGGTCTTATGCTGGTAGCTGGACAAGTTTTTCTTGTACATAAAAAGCGATTCATTTTCAGAACCGCCATTCTTCAGCAAGCGTAAGTTGTAGCCATTTCGCACCATATCTCCGCCCCACTGACCAAGGATAGAATGCTTGTCTTTGGCCAAGACCTCCATAGCATTCTTGTCCTTGATGTTGAGCGTATGCCTATCATCAATATCAGAAAAGAAAGAAAAAGGATTGGCTCTGGTAATACTACCAGCAAAAGCACTCAACACCCTTGTACCACTGACACGGTCAACCTCGATAGAGCTAACGATGTAATTATTTAACAAACTGATAACCTGATTGGCATAGACTTGAATATATCCTTGTTGCTTTTCAACCTCAAAAATATAAAAATCCTGCTCACCATGCAGGTCATCTGCAGTCAGAAAAGTTTCCTCTTTCAGCAATTCCCACTTGGGATCCGATGTAGGAAAACGAAAGGTCAGTTGATAGGTATTATTCCCCAAATGGACAATTTCATCATTGTAGGACTCGTTTAAAGGCCTATTTCCCTCTGTAAGATAAATCATAAAATATACCTCCAATTCGGCCGAACTGTGACCTTACGAACCGCACCAGTAAAGACCAGACCGTTACTACCAACTGCCAACTCAAAGAAGCCTCCACGTTTTCGTAGCGTATTTTGAACCGCACCATCTGCGTTGTAGATATTCTGCTTCTTATGCCTACAATCAATGGTCACTTTTCGTCTAATAGTCAAGTGCATGGTTGTCCGTCCGATAGTCAAAGAAATATCTCCGTCCCCCTCAATCTCAATCACAGGCTCACTATAGACAGAGCCTGGATTGTTGATATTACCGCTTGCGGTAAAGACCAAAGGAGCGACACTTTTTTGATAGCGGAATGGTTGCATACTCAGCTTGATTTCTAGTTTCCAGCCGTGCATTCCTTGAGGTTTGTATTTTGCACTGATGAAATCAGCATAAAATAAAGAGCCTAGCTGGTAGCTAAACTCTAGCGTATTATCATTTGGTTGGAATCTCTCAACGATTTTAGACGAGTCTACCGTCCTTGGAAGGTAAAATGCAAATGTTCGTTCATAACTCTCATAAGCACCGTCCAAGACACGGTAATTCCCGTTAACCCCAAATAGGGTAGCTGTTTCTGAAACTTTAGGTTTAGCAGCCTCTACCTCGCCAAAATCTGTCACAACACATTTAGGAATGGTTGAAGTATTGAAACCATTGATAATCATGTATTCCATTAAATTCCCTCCCTAGCATAAATCGCGCCTTGGCGTTGGTAGACGCTCATTGAAATTTTATCAGCGTCTAGGTAAGTATCTGATGGTTTTTCAAGGATAGCAGTAAGGATCTTCTCCATACTTGCTCTCAGAATCGCTATCTCAGACACGGTTTGACTGTCTTTTGCCTCAATTTGAGCACTTGGCATGGCCAAACTTGCTTCAATATTTTTGGCAATAGTCGGTGTTCCACTCAAGCCAAAATCATCGTTTGAAAATGCGTTTGAGATTTCGCCAGCCATTCCGCTGACCGATTTCTTAACATCTTTGAAACGGTCTTGCAACCCTCTATTCAAACCTTGCATAATCGCATTACCAGCAGGAATCAAGAGCTTGCGGTCATACTCAATCGGACCTTTGTGGTCACGAATCCAGCTAGCAATACCACCAACAAAGTCAGTTACTGCACTCCAAGCAGATTTCAAACCATTTAAAAATCCATCAAGGATAGCCTTACCAGCCTCCCAAAGGTCAATGTTTTTGATTCCATCGAATATGCTTGTAACCTTATCAACAAGATCACGAACACCTTGTTTCATGCTTTCCCAAGCATTTTTAGCTCCTTGGACAAGTCCATCAATCAGACCTAAGACGGTTGATTTCAAACCTTCCCAAGCACTGCTTGCGACAGATTTGATCGTGCTCCAGATGTTAGATAATATCTGAGCGAAACCATCAAAGATAGCCTTACCTGCAGCAGACAACCCTTTCCAGATGGCCTCACCGACACCTTTTATAGTTTCCCAAGCACCGCTCCAGTCACCATTAATAACTTGCATCACAGCTTTTATGATGCCACTAATAACATCCATAGCCGTCTGAATAGCAATCTTAATCAATTCCCAAACCGTTGTCACTACAGTGCAGATATTGTTCCACGTCGTTTCAATGAAAGGAGCAAGGATATTCATTGCGGTTTCAATAATGGACTGAATAATCGGCATAACCGTCTGAATAACTGTCTGGATGGCGTTCCAAACCGTTGTGAACGTTTGTTGAATCAAACCTTGATTTTCAGTCCACCATAGGGAAATGCCGTCCCAAACAGACCTAATAAAGTCAACAACTGCTTGGATAATTGGAGCAACAACAGCCATCATATTGTTCCAGACGGTCGTAGCTGTTTCAACAATACCATTCCAAACTTCGGTCAAGACTGGTGCGACAGACTGCCACACCCCAGAGAACCAATCCATGAATCCTTGCCAGATTTGCCTTCCCATCTCGGTTTGAGTAAAGAAATAAACCAAACCTGCAGTCAATGCAGCAATCGCTGCGATTGCAATTCCGATTGGATTGGCACTCATTGCAGTAAAAAGACCCGTGACTGCTGTTTTAATTGTCGTTAAGATAGCAGGTATTCCAGATAGCAATCCCGTGACTGCCGAAAATGCTTTAAAAGCTAAAAATGCAGAACCAAGAGCGGTAACGATACCACCCATGATACTTCCTAGACCTTCTCCAAAGATCCCACTGAAAACACCCTTGATTCCTCCTAAAATAAGGTTAGGAATTTGCTTCAAAATATTTCCGATCATCGGAATCAAGTTTCCGAAAAGAAATGTGGATGTCGTTTCCATCAAAGCTTGTAGTGCAGGTTGAATATCTTCACCCAAAGACAACTTTCCAAGAACGTTCTGAGCAGCTGCTTTCATAGATTCAAATGATCCAGTGAAAGTTGTTGCTGCCTCTCGCGCTGTTGTACCAGTGATGTCCAAATTCTCTTGGATAGCGTGGATGGCGCTATAAACATCTGACAAGTTATTCATGTCATACTTAACGCCTGTCAGTTTTTCTGCGTCGGACAAAAGCCGTTGCATTTCTTGTTTCGTACCACCGTAACCGAGTTTTAAGTTGTCGAGCATGGTGTAGTTTTGCTTGGCAAAACCTTGATAAGCCAGCTGAATGCTTTCCATAGATGTCCCCATCTTATTGGCATTATCCGACATATCAATCATGGCCATGTTAGCTGTTTCTGCTGCTTTATCTGTATCTCCACCAAGAGATTGTAGTAAGCTGGCTGAGAAACCTGTAACATTTTCCATATAGGCATTGGCCGATAGACCTGTTGTTTTGTAGGCCTCGTTTGCAAAGCCTTTGACCTTATCAGCTGAATCTTTAAATAAGGTTTCGACACCACCAAGCGATTGTTGAAGTGCTGCCCCTTCATTTATCGATGCTCCAATGGCCTTACCAATTCCAGCAGCAGCAATAACTCCTGAAACAGCCCCCATCATTTTGGATCCGAGGGATTCGCCTGCGCTAACGCCAGCTGAGGCGACTTCACCACCCATTTCCTTTTGAATCATGCCACTAATACCTTTAGCAGACGGAATGATTTGTACATAGGCTTTTCCTAATTCGGTCGCCACTATTCATCACCTCCTGTTTTCGCAAGTAAAGCCTTGCGATAGTTTTCAAAGTCCTCACCAGATTCAAAGACGAGATAATCCCTTTCGTCACTCTCTTCTTTGTGATTTTTTGTAAGCAATTCAGCAATTGATGCAGGACGATTAACGCCCTTTTGCCCATCTTTTGTTTGCAACCACAAAGAAATCGAAAGTCTGTCTACGATATTTGCGAGTAAAGTAATTTCGAGAGAGACAATTTGGTCAGACATGATCTGCTTTATCCGTGAATCATCACGTAAACCATACGCAAAAACAGCCACCTCATTTAAAGGTAGCTGTTTATAGTCGTATATTTGATAGGTTTCTGCTAAATCACAGATAAGGGCATCTTCGTCCAAATTCATCATCTGAGCAAGGACTAGGATTTTTTTAAGCCGTTAACTGATTCAAAAACACTCTTGATTTCATCTGCCATTTTATCATTTGGCACAATACCATCTTCTTCTCTTAGGTGGTCTTTAAAAGCCTTGGCTTGCTCATCTCCGAATAAAAGTTTTACAACTTTAGGAAAGACTTGACCTTGTCCTTCGTCAACTTCACCAATCAATTCCAACAATTCATAGTTGTTTAAACGACGCTCAGAAATTTCGAATTTAAAACCTAACTTCGTTTCCCCTTTGAATGTTTTACTCATTTATTTTACGCTCCTTGAATGTATTCGTAGTGAGTGTTCTCACTGTTGTCTGGCAATGCAGTGATTGTCAAATCATAGCCGATAGGTTCGCCGTCTTTATAGTTAATTTCGCCAATTTGGCTAACCTTACCACGAGGAATGACAACACGTTTCACACAGCCATTTTTCAGCAAAGTATCAATAACCAATCTATGTTCTGGCAACTCCTTACCATTGGCTGTTACAGTGATACCTGTTTCAAGGGTTCCTGAAACGTTATCTGGTCCATAGACTTCTTTCAAGACTTCAATGTTAAGACCCTCAATCAATTTGTATTTAAAGGTATCTTTCTTTTTAGTTTGAGAAGACAAGACTGTTTGTCCTCCCCAAGCCTTGACTTCTTCTGACTCTGGTGAGTTCTCATTGGTCAATCCATCTTCTGAAATATACCCAAGCGTTTTAAATGCTGGGTTCAAGGTTGTTTTTGCATTCGTTGGAAGATCTGTTCCAGCTGGAGCAGTAGAAACCGCCCCTCCGATTTTCGGCTTAGCAGCCGTTACATTTGATGCTGATGCAGTCGTCATATTCTTTCCTCCTGTTGATTCTGCATTTGGTGTTCTTACTTCTGTCTCTTCTAATTCTGGCGCCAAAACTACACCTCCTTTTTAAAAATAATTGATGTCATATACCGCTTGATAGCGATATTGCTTCGTTTCCGTGTCTGTAAAGTTGTAGTCACTATTGTGATGCACACCGCTGACTTCGTTGACCGTGATGAGATCCTCAACTACTTTCTTGACTTTCTCATTCAGCTCAGCAGCCTTTTGAAGTGATGGTGCATAACTTTGAAAAGCAAATGTGGCGGAATGAACGTAGTCACTTCCACCACTTCCAGTCTTTTCTAAAATGACATAACTCTCAGGCATATTCGGTTTATGTTCAAAAAAAGACGGAACATCTAACTGTCCGTCCAAAAATTTCTTTATAACTAATTCGATCATCTCATAGCCTTCAGTAAAATATTATGTTTTTTATTTCTAGCCATGCTCTTGATATCAGTCGTACTAATCTTTGCATTGGCACGCTTTTGCCCTGGCGATACAGTCAATTCAAACCCCTCACCAGCTCTTTCAGCAATCCCTTGCCCTTTCTCCCTCAAAATGCCCTGCATTTCGGAAGAACGTAGCAAGGCAGACACGCCAGCCGAGTTCAATTGAAATTTCATATCACTCATAAACTTCAACCATAACCTTTCTATTCCAAGATAATGGAATCATTGACTCAATCCCCTCTTGAGGGATGCCAATCGTCCGCCATTTACGACCAAAAAACTTGACCTCACGGTTTTCCCACTTGTTAGTATCCCCTTTAGGAATACCAAGTGTATATTCCGCCTTTTTCCCAGTCAAGTTCATTTGATTGATGACGTCCTCTGATGAAGTTGGGGCAACCAATACATTTTGAACCTCAATCTCAACATCACGATGAATTGGATGACCGAAATCGTCGTTACCAATTTCTACCTTGTCCACTAAAATGACAGGGATTCCTTTTAGGTAGGTCATAAATTTCAATCGCTCCATATCGTTGTTTTTTCTTCAAACCAAGCCTTTTGAGTTCGGTGTCTTTAATAAAGAGACCGCCTCCAGGAACAAGGTAAGAACCACTAAACGAATAACCTAAGGCACTTTCAGCAACCTGAGTCATTGGTTCATGGTCTGTTGAGGTCATGAGGGTTCGTGCCACGATATCGACCGTGACAGACTTGGCAACACTAGCAAATGACACGCTCTCAGCTACCATGTCGTCAAGGTCTTTACCGACTTTTTCAGCTTCCACTCGCAAAGAATTAGATACAACTTCCAACAAAGCCTCAGCCCTTGCACGCTCATCAAATTTCAACGAGCGCCATAACAATTCCAAGTCTTCAATCTTTGCAAAATTTCCCATAAATTACCCTTTATGACTCTTATAAAGGCTGAGTAGCTCTGACTTCTTGGCATTCTTTTCATAGTGAATACCCAGCTCATCTAAACTAGATTTTAACTCAACGACAGTCAGATGTTCTTCCTCAATCACTTGCTTTTCCACAGGCACCCAATCTCCGCCAAGAACACTCTCAGCGGAGATAATCACGCCCGTTTTCGTATCACGGTATAAAGCCATAAAACTTACGCTTTCACACGAGCGAAGGCATCTTCATCAAGGATACCCCAGCCAATAAAGGCTTCCGCACGCAAACAGATTTCATTATAGGCTTTAAGGTCACGACCTGCACCGTCTGGATCTCCGTATTCGATGATTTCCATTGGGATATTTTCAGCATAACCCCATTTGAAGCGGTTTTGGAAATCCCCTACAATAGCATGGTCTGTCTCGGCACTATCACCAGTTACAGTAAGGTTCTTGTTGATATCTGATTTCATGCCGTAGAACGAATCTGGATTTTGACCAAAACGGAACTCAGGATAAACAGGGCGTTTATCAGCGTCTTTTAATTTACCTAATGCTTGACCTGCTATTGGTGACAAGGCAATACCTGTTACCTCGCAACCACGGGCAATAACCTGTTGTACTGCATCTTCAAGGTTTTCATCAATTTTTGCTTCATCATACGTCACGACACTTCCGCTAATCACACCATCAAATGAGTTGGTTGCACGGAAAGAAGCGTCCGTCATTGTTTTTGGTTCAAGCCCATGAAGAGCAGCAAGGTCAAAGGCTTCCGCAATCTTCTTAGCAAAACCGTCCATATAAGCTGACAAGAAATTCATTTGCTTTTCTTCTGAAGCATACTTGAACTCATCTGTAATGCGAGCTTGGTAAACAAATTTAAGCGGTTTGATAATTTTCGAAGTCAACTTCGCTTTATTTCCAAGTTTTTGCTCACCCTCACCAACGATTTGCGCATTACCTTCAAGGTTGAAGATGAATTGCTCCACCCCATTAAATGGAATTGGGGTTTGTGCCGACAATTTAGCCAGTACAGATTTCCCCTGTACCTTGTTAATCAATTCTGTTACTAGTTCTGGTTTAAAAAGTGTTCCAGCTTTCATTGCATTATCTGCCATAAATTCTATTCTCCTTTTGGTTGTAATTCACGAAGCATCTGCTTCATTTGCACAGTTTTGTCATCACCGATAGGGGGCTCAGTATCTCTTAGCGGTGCTTGAGGTGTTGCTGGACGCATAAAGCCAGCTAGACGCTCAGCATCAGCCTTTAATGCCTCTTCGTCAGCACCTTGAAGACGGTCAGCTAAGTCATAAGGCAAGCCATTTTGTAAAGCGATACGAGTCCGCAAGCTAGCAGTTTCATAATTGCTCACTTGCCCCTGCAATTCAGTGATTTGAGCGTCTGATTCGGCGATTGTCTGTTTTGTTTCCTCAACAGTAGCTTTCAAAGCGCCATTTTCAGACTCTAGTTCAGAAACACGTTTTTTTAAATCATCATAATCACCGAATTTTTCACGCTCACGTCTGATACGTTCCTTCACGATGTTATCGAGTTCTTCTTGTGTTTCAATCGTTTTAAATTCAGACATCTTCATGTCTCCTTTCTCCTGCTTTCCCGGCAGTTCGGTAATTTTTTAGGCATCAAAAAAAGCAGTCTCTCAACCGCTCTTCTTAATAACTGATTTTTTGCTTTTTCTTAGGCTTAGTTGTCACACAAGCCCAATGCGCAAGCAAGGCGCTATCCATCAAAGAAATATCCATATCCGCAAAATGCGAGCGATAGCCAAACCCACCGTTTGAACCGATGTTCCGCTTCTCGCAGTTGGTTGTGATTTTCTTCAAAGACGGTTGACCAGCATGACACAAGGTCTTTTGATAAATCCCTTGTTCCCACATAGAGTTAGCCACGATGATTTCCTTAACCGTGGGCAATATCACGCTCTTCATGCGTTCCTTCTTCAACTCTTCATCAAGGATTTTCTGACCACTTGCCCCATCGACTACGATAGTAGCCACATCGGCACGCTTGACAAAATCCAAGATCCAGTCATTCCCGTTACGGACAGACTGACAGTCAATCGTCTCAACAAAAATCCGCTCATCTACTGTACGAACAGCAATACTTAATGCCACGTTTGCGCCATCTTGACCATATTTGACTCCGACAAACAACTTACCTGACAAATCAGGCATAGAGTCCACACACAACTCATTCCATTCCGTTTCCGAAATAGCAGATTTCTGGTTGTATTCAGGCCAATAACCCAAACGCTGAACATTATGGTCTAGCTTATCATCACCAAGCTCAGCTTCTATCTTCCGCTCATTCAAATGGCAACCCATAGAGGGATTGGAATTATACCAGGCTTCGACATCATCAATCTCTTTTTCTTCAGAGACCGACCATTCTGCCCAACCTGAGTATTTTCCTCTCCCAAATAGGCAAGTCTTACGGTAGTTTGTGAATACCGTCCCATTTGAAACAGGTGTAGGAGGTGTCCCACACATGATTGTAATCGGATTGCTACTATCCGTTACCGTATATTTTAAGGCTGATTCCTGCTCAGTCGTATATTCCTGAGCCTCATCGATAACGAGAAGGTCAAAACCTTCCCCCAAACCACCATTGGATGTTCTGGTACGGAATTGTACAATCCCACCACCGTCAAACAGTTCAATCCTCTCTTGTCCCTTGGCTCGTATAGAGCTAAAGTGTTCACCGTCCACATACCCCATTTTTTCAAGGTAACGTTTCACCTTTTCAAAAGAGGAATGAGAGGTGGATATTCTATGAGCCGTGTGTAGGATGTTTAGTCCATTATGCAGGCCCCAAAGTTCAAAAAGGTACAAGAGTTCGGATTTCCCATTACGACGAGGAATAGAGTAGCCAAATTTTTGATGCACCCACAAACCATTCTTATCAACCGCCATGATAGAGGTCAACAGATTGACTTGCCAAGCGTAGCAAGAAAGACCCGTCCGCTCGTAGATTTCTACCGCTTCTTTCGCCTTAGAATTTTTCTTGACGTACTTTAAAATTACCGATTGAGTAGGATTCTGATTGCCAAGTTTCTTTCTAGCCATCCACTGCTCCTTTCAATCGTACCGCATGATAACCCTATCGCTGGGATGATTTAATTGATTACGTTCAAAATATAGTTTTTAGCAACATCTAGCATTCCCAATGCCTGCAAACTACTATCCCAACTATAACCAAGATTTATCTCACCATCTTTATCCAAAGAAACTACCAATACCGAAGTATAGTCATGACTAGCCTCAAGATTTTCCTCCAAAATTTCTTTCACAGAAGCACCACGCTCCAGACTAGACTTTTTCTCTGAAAAATCAATCACGTTTCCCATTGTTACTCCTTTCTAAGCATAAGAAAAGCACTTAGATTTCTCTAGGTGCTTAATACCAAGCGAAAGATTTCTCACTTGGTAATTCTCCTTTATCCCACATCTGCTTCACTGCTCCACGAGCCTTGTTCGCATAGTAAGGATAACCTAGTTCTTTATCATAATTCGACTCGATGGCAACTGTAACTTCACCAGTGCGCTCATCAATCTCAATCATACCTGGGTCACGGTTTTCAGGAATATACCAATAACCCTTACTTTTTGAATTGAAAATTTTAATAAGTTTAAGAATTATAGGTCTCCTTTCTGCTTAATACCAAGCAACTTGCCCTGATTCTTTCAAGCTGCCGTCTGCATTTTTTAGATTTATGATGCATTTTGACACATAATCAAAACCATATCTTGGGGGATCATTTCGCTTTACCTCACGGGTAGAAGGATTAAATTCAAATATCTCCCTTCTACTTACATCACCTTCAGGAAAGACCTCGTAACGGTAAAAACCATTCACAACTTCAATCAAATTAAATTTTAACATTATTCTTCCTTAATTCTATTGACTTGATTTCGGATTCATTGAATCCAACATATGGATGTTTATCGGTCCTTATCGTAATTTCATCATAGAGTTCATCTTCTGTATCTTGTTTTCCAGTAAAAGTATTACAATGACCTTCAAGAATTTGACCATCAACAAAAGTAACTCGAATATCTTTTCCTAAATATTGTTCTAAATTCATTACTGATCTCCTTTCTTAGGTACAATGTGAGTTCTCTTTTCAGAATGATGGATTTTAATAGATGTCACTTCTGAGCCATCTGAACCATTGATTCCGATTGGGTAACCTAACTCTATTATCTCTTTGTTCGTTCTTCTTCCGTGTCTGTCAAGCTCAATACGACCAGTTCCGTGATGTTTATTAAACAATTCCTGAACATCAACTGAATCATAGATATAAGATTTCCCTGCTTTATGTGTTGATTCCATATGCGGCAACTGCTTTTCAGGGTTTATTTTTTTACCCCATTCCCCCGTTTGGATTTTCTGGTAAATAAATACTTTATCTTTCAGTTGCTCATATTCTTTAACATCATTATACTTTAATTCTCTAAATTTAGCTACTGATTTAGGAGCATTTTTGCGACCTAATACCTTAACAATACTTCTGTACTCTCTCTTGTCGTCCGCTGCAAAGTTATCTTTGATATCAATGAGTTGTTGTTTACGACGCTCTTTTTCATTGCTTGCTTCCTTGATTATTTTCTTAGACCATGCATTTTGTTGTTTACCATTCTTAGGATGGTAATCTATTGTACATCTACAACGTTGATGTCTTCTATAAAATCCTGATGGCTCTGTGCCGTAAAGATATTTACCAACTAGCGATTGACACCAATCACAGCAATGCCCAGTTGAATTACGCTCAATAGTCGGATGCAATCCCACTTTATGATGGAACTCCGCATTTTTTCGAATGCTATCATCCACAATGCTCTGACTAAAATTTACAATCGGATCATCAAGCAACCATTTTACATCATCAAAACTTTCCTCACTTGCTAAACGATTAACCAGACCATCAATTCGGTCTTGATTAAGTTCAGGAACCTGAGCAGTTAACCCGATTTTAGCCTCAGAGTTCAAATTCTTCTGAATTTGCTCAGTATAATCACTCACAAGCTCATGATTTCGCCCCAGAACGTCCGTCAGCACACGTTGAGCGATATTGTAATACATTTTACCGTCTGGTAGCGTTTCGTTCGTTAGAGAAGCTCCCAGAGCCTTAGAAAGTATCTCCCCAATTTCAATAGCATATTGATTAGCATCCAAATAACTTGCCTTGCTATGATGCAGTTTAGACAGTAAGTCTTTCAAAACCTCGCTGTCTAGCCTAGCACCTTCAAACTCAGACTTGATTTTCTTGAGCAGGCTCGGAACGATATCCTCCACCATCTGCACCCTCCTTCACTACTGGAGCAGGCTTGTCTGACCCCTTAATTCCAGTCAAGTCACGGATGGTTTCAGCATCCATATAACCAGGCACCGCTTGATTCAGTTTGATAACACCATCACCAATCAAGGTCAGCATGTTAGCGTCTGCCTCAAACAAAGGTTCCCACTTCACAACCGTTTTATTGAACTGCTTTCTCAAATAAGGAAACTCATCTCGTAAACAAGTTGCCACATAAGCCACATTTAGCAAACCAGAGCCTAGAGAGCGCTGAGCCTTTCGACCAGCTAACCGCAAGTTCTCATGACTAGCCTTGATAGCTTCAACAGATGATGGATTATCTGAAACAAACCCAAGGTCATCCAAGGTCAAACCCATCTCCCCAGCGAATCCAGCTGCTGCAGTCCGTAACTGCTCAGTAAAAGGAGACATGCTGGATGTGGTGAATTGTCCTACATTCGGCTTATCCCCTTCATCATCTTTGGTAAAGGTCAGCAAGCTGGACACAGTCGCTTTCCAAGTATCAATCGCCTCAGCATCTTGACTCAATCCCAACACATACTTCTGAGGGAATGAATAGAACTCAGCAGTCACATCCGACCGCTCAAGCGTTCGTTTAGCATATCTCTGATAGTACATCCCAGCTCTAGTAATTCGTGACCGACCAAACGGACGGACAGCATCAGGTCTATGAATGACTGGCACCAGCAAAGGAACCCCAGTTGGATTTCCGATTGCAAACGGCTTACCATCTTTCGGATAGAACCAAGTCACATCACTAGTGAAGTAAGCCTCAAGCACGGCATAACCATTGTCATCCCGTTTCAAAACGGCATAGCCCTCTGTCAGCAAGCCAGTGATAGGATCCAGAACACCAGTCGCGTTGCTTGCCTCAATAACCTGCAACCGAGGAGCGTCATCATCGTCTCCTTGCGAGATGTAGACAAAACAACACGACCCAATCAAAGCTGAAAGGATCGCGCTATCAAAGAATACATCTGGATTGTTCTGAGCAAAGATTTCATTCGCTCCAAACTCATCATTGGCAAACTCACGAAAGACCAAACGATCTGCAAGACTGTCAACACCCTTAGCAGCCCAACCTAAGACTGCCCGATATTGTTGCCTGATTTGAGGTGGTATCGTAATACCAACATCTACCTCATTGTGTTGCATAGCATACTGTTTGTATCTAGTATCTACACCCATTTTGTAATTGGCTAGCTTCTTCCTGAGATAGCCCATGCCTTTCAATGTCATTTTATACAACTACCTTTCATTTCCCGCGAGAAAAAATGTACAGTGACGGTGTGAAGCCCTGAAGCACCGAGGGGGAGGGGGTCATCCCCCCACCTTGGCAGGAACACTCGTCCTTTTTTTTAATCACGTTTATTTTTTTAACCCTTATACTTAAACCAATCTGTACTTTGTGGTAAGTTCCTATTACCAATGACCTTTGTTCCGTTTGTCTTCTCATCAGCATATAGCTTGTCAGACTTCTGTCTATTGCATTGCCAATGCGCCAACTGCAAGTTAGCAATGTCAGATGGATGTCCGTTCTTATTTACTGGAACGATGTGATCAATGACTGGACTTAATGGATGAGGATATCTCAGGTCTTTGTCTACAGGCTGGCCACATATCCCACAAGTGTTTCTTGTCTTTAAGATAATCTTCTTATTCTTCTCAAAGGCTACTCTATGGGGTCCACTACGGTCCGCTCGGAGGGGGTTGGTATTCATCTAGGGAGGGAGTCCTTTCTTTTTAATGGAGGGGGTTGGTATTCTCAAATGTACCCCTCGGTATCTTTCAAAGTAGGGGTGTTTTTAGTGCACCCACCCCCTCTTGTATTTAACATATCTTATATTCTGTTAAATAAAATTAAACAACTTCAAAGTCAAGAGTATCAAGGCTTCTACCATATTTTTCTAAAAACTAATTTACATTTTCTCATTATGTAAAATAGATAGGCTATTTAGTAATCAAATGATAGTATACTCTGGTCAAGTTCGTCTTGACTATAACCGATATATCCTAGTGTGATGTCTGGTGTGGAATGATTGAATATCTTTTGTAGGATAGCTACATTACTATTCTTTTTGTAATGATGATATCCAAATGTCTTCCTCATCGAATGAGTTCCTATATGATTCAAACCTACATATTTAGCTGCATCTTGAAGTATTTGATAGACTGCTACTCTTCCAATGTGTGTGATACGAACACCATCTGTTCTCTTTTTCTTTTTACTTGGAAAGAGATAGTCGTACTCTGCTAACTGATTATCTTTAATGTATCGATTGATTTCTTTTCTGAGAGGGGGGCTGATTGGAAAATACCTTATCTTACCAGTCTTCTTCTCTTTTAGTTCAATCCTATCAGCAATTACTTGCTTGACTTGAAGAGGTACTATGTCGCTCACTCTTAAACCAGAGTAGATTCCAAACATGAATAAAACATAGTTTCTATCACTTTTGTTTTTCAAGTAATCTTTGATTCGTTCTATATCGTCTAAATCACGAATTGGTTCTACTTTCTTCATGTACCTCTCCTTTCCTACATAAAAAGCCACTGGTCGTGGCATTGAATATGACAGTAGCTGGAATTGAACCAACTGGTCTAGCAGTAAAACGCACGCTTGATAAAAGTTTCAAGGAGAGCCAAACAACCTGCTAACCTGTCCTTACTGTCTAAGAGGCCGAAACCTCTGTATTTTTAGGAGTCCTCATGACTGTTCGTTACCCAATCATTGGATAATACTATTTTAGCACCTTTTTTCGTTCCAATTCTCCCAAGATTTTCCCAGATTTTTCCCAAGATTTTCCCAGAAATCACTTGTAAACCAAAAGGTTGCTTGCTTGATAGGACTCCGCGAACTCTAGTAGAGCTTTGTTTAATATCCGATAATACTCACTAGATGAGTAGCCTAGTTCTGAGTAGATGCTGTAGTCTTCCCTCCTTTTCTTCCTGCAATATCGTTCGATTAGGATACGTGTGTATTCCATATCGGAAAGATTGTTGATTGCTTTAGCGATTAGTTCTAAATCCTGCTGAGCAGACACTCTACGCACAACCATACTTTCTACCTGCTTACTTGTCTGGCCACTTGATGACCTTGGTTCAAGTGAGTAGGATATTGTTATTTTGGGGGCGTATTCTTCTCCAGCTATCCGTCTCAGACGACTGTATTTTTTAAGGACTTTGATAGCTTCCTTTCTGGTTTTCTTTTCATCGATGATATCCAATAACTCTATTTGCACACGAACTCCTCCTCATGATATAATAGTTATGCGAAACCATACCATGAAGGTCAGCCGTGTGCTGGCTTTTTTTCATGCCCTACTCCCGAGAATAATATCAGCAGGAAAAGCAAAGTAAGTACAGATATCTTCTACATTATAAATATTCGGTACACTTTCCTCCTTCTCCCATTGAGCAATTAGGTAGCGACTATAGCCTAGTTTAGCTGCTAACTTTTCTTGTGACAACTTCCTTTCCTTACGTTTTTGCTTTAGCAAGAAAGCAAACCTACTTGCTTGTCTTGGATTTAATTTATCATTCATCATCCACCTCGATCTTTACGACAGCTCTACCATTTGGATTTCTTCTTTGCGTGGATGCAAAAGTGTAATACTTTAACATCCTTTCAGCAATACCTGTTTCTTTACTGATTTCCGCAAGAGTTCCCAATGTTATGAACACGTCGCCTTGATATAACGCGTATTCACTCATGTTCCATCTCCTCAATCAGCCAATCAAGGTTCTTGCGTGCTTTCTTCAGGTCTTCAAGGCCGTTTTTCTTTTGGTGTCGTAGTATGTACTTCAAACTGTTCCCCATAAAAAAACCTTTCAACTGTTCGTCTGTCATGAAGTTCCTTAAAGCATCGATGGATTCCATACCATACCGACCTTGGTAGTGGCTTGGTTTATTTATATTGTCAATTATTTCTGGGTTCATTATTTATCCTCCAAAAGCTCTGGGTTTTCGTAGATGTTGCCGATGATTTCCTCGTCTTCAGTCCACGCATACCCACTTAGCAATCCCTTTAGATATATGGAAGGCATTCCGCCTATGAATGTGCCACCGTATTCTTTTTCTAAATATACTTCATGGAGACATCCTCTTGTACATTTAACGATGTCACCGATGAATACCTCCTTGCCGTTCTTGTCTCTGAGTCCTGTTGATTGTCCTAATGTTGCTGGATTTACAGGACACCAAGAACCTATAGTAATGTATTGTTCATTGGCTTCTACCACTTCGTTGATAATAAATGCTCTTCCTCTATCTTCAATTAAATGTCCGTATTGCCATTCTCCTTTGCTTTTTTCGTCAATGGATAACCCTCTAAATTTTGGTATCATGCTAACACTCCTTAAATAAACAAACTAGCTAACCATATCAAAAATGCACATGTAATGATTTTTGAAATACTGCTCTTTACCGCATGCGAATAATCCTCTTCAGATTCTTTTTTTGCTAGATAACACAGGCCAGATGAAAGATAGTAGTGCATCCATCCCTAATGCTTGCCAGACTGTAATTTTACCAACTGGAACAATTGTTGTGATAATCTCATTCCATCCATACTGAACTACAAATGGCGATACAACGATTACAAATACCGCCCCAATAATGATTCCTAGTCTTTTCATTTTATAAATCCTCCTCTTTGACGAAAGCACCATCAATCCAACGACCCTACCGTTTTCTAAATCACGGTCAATAAACCATTGTTTGACTTTCTCTATTGTGTTCATGATAACTCCTTTGCTATTGCTGCTATGACATTAACTGTCACGCTATTTCCTGCTTGTTTATATAATTGACTGTTAGAGTTGACCTCTTGCGCTTTGTCAAAAGCCCAATCTGGGAATCCTTGCAATCTCCAGCACTCACGAGGTGTTAGCTTTCTGATTCGAAAGCCAATTGACCATCGCTTGAGAGTACATAATATAAAATGTCATAGCCGAAATTAGTAAGCAAGCTATAAACATTCCCCAAAACATTAAATTTTCCATTTACTCAACCTCCTCAATCTCAATCCCTGGGCAATCGAACACCCAGCCGAAACCAGCTTCTTCAAGTTCTTTGCGGGTGAATTTATAATTTCCAGTAATTATATTTTGGTTAAAATAAAGAACCTTCCCTGATTGCGTTTTAGTCAAAGGTTGCCCATTATTCAGACTAACAATATACCGCTTCTCTTCCTCGACCTCGTAGCCGTTAAGCCAAGCTAGTGCGAAGAGTTCGGAATTATCCCAATACCATTCTGCAACTATGTCAGACATGCTTGCGTCTATTGAGTAGGACAGTGTATGACCCAGTTTTTTCTGTTCTGCGATAAAATCCGCCACAAACTGCGGTACTTTGACTGGTTGCGGTTCGCCTAGTTGTTTCAAGTCTCTTAGAACGGTTTTTAGAATAGTTTTTCCGCTAACAATACCTACAACACATTCAACCGCTTCGTACTTCTTAATCAATGCCTTAATATTCATCTTAGTTTCCTCCATAAATCAAATAAACTGCAATAACTACCTGAGCCATGCTTGGCGAATAGCCAATCCAATCATCAAACTCCTTAGATTTTGGCAACCAACCCTTAGTAGCTCCCAATTCATAGTCTGTAGGCTTTTCATCAGCAAAGATGCATTCCATCGCTCCCATAAACGTCATACCATCTTCTGCCATTTCCCAAAAATAGTCCGCCCGGTCTTTCACCGCTTGTGGTAAATCTTGCTTGGGAGGTTGCGGCTTCCCGTCTTCTACCGTCCAGTTGTATACTGCATTAACTTTTTTCTTTAAATCTTCCATCATCTTCCAACTCCTCATTATATTTTTCTACCAATTCATGCAACCACGACCAAGGTTTGGTTTCTTCAACGATTGGGTCAACTTCCCTTTCTTG
>NZ_VMMS01000074.1:0-17189 GCF_013277315.1 Streptococcus sp. 2106 | reverse complement strand
GAAAATGATTGAGTATTAGTATGTTTAAAAAAATAGGTATAATGAGTATTTGCATATATATAATTATTTTATACTGCTTGAGAATGTATCGTATTATCAATAATATTGAAACAATCTTGCTAACGGTTATATGCTTAATGTTATTGTTTTTTTTAAGACGTTTATTTGATAAAGATAAGTAAATAGATGTTAAGTAAAAATGTAGAATATAAAGGAGGTGCAATGAGTATGATTGAAGTTAGCCATTTATCAAAAAGTTTTGGTGATAAAATAGCTTTAAATGATATAAGCTTCACTGTTAAAGAAGGTCAGATTTTTGGATTTTTAGGACCATCTGGTTCTGGAAAGACCACAACGATTAATATTCTGACTGGGCAGTTCCTTGCCGATAAAGGACAATCTATTATTTTGGGACAAAAATCTCAAAATTTAACAAGCGGTGAATTAAAGAGAATTGGATTGGTTAGCGATACAAGTGGATTTTATGAGAAAATGTCTCTGTATAACAATCTTCTTTTTTATAGTAAATTTTATAATATTAGTAAATCACGTGTTGATAATTTGTTAAAGCGAGTAGGATTATATGATAGTCGCAAGATGGTAGCAGGAAAATTATCCACTGGAATGAGGCAACGAATGCTTTTAGCACGAGCTCTTATTAACAAACCCGCTGTACTCTTTCTGGATGAACCGACCTCAGGTCTAGATCCCACAACTTCTCGAACAATTCATGAGTTAATTTTAGAATTGAAAACAGCAGGGACAACGATTTTTCTAACGACTCATGATATGAATGAAGCAACTCTTTTATGTGATTATGTTGCCTTATTAAATAAAGGGAAATTAGTTGAGCAAGGAGCTCCTTCTGAACTCATTCAAAGATATAATAAAGATAAAAAGATTAAGGTTACAGATTATAATGGGAATCAGATAACTTTTGATTTTACATCACTAGAACAGGTATCTCAGGCTGATCTGGAAAATATTTTTTCAATTCATTCATGTGAGCCTACTTTAGAAGATATTTTTATCACATTAACAGGAGGAAAGCTAAATGCTTAAACGGTTTCTGGCTTTGGTATGGTTGCGTTGTCAAATTATTCTTTCCAATAAGAGTATTTTATTGCAAGTTTTAGTGCCTTTTGCTTTCACATATTTTTATAAATATCTTATGGAAACACAGGGGAAGGTCAACGATCAACAGGCATTAGTTCTTTTGATGATGTGTTTACCTCTTTCTTTGGCTGTTGGAAGTCCTATAACTATTATCTTGTCTGAAGAAAAAGAAAAGTACAATTTACAAACTCTTCTGTTGAGTGGTGTTAAAGGCTCCGAATACATTTTATCAACTATGTTTCTTCTTTTTTTGCTAACTTTTGTGATTATGGGAACTACTCCTCTTATTTTAGGAGTTACAATTGTACATACTTTTAATTATATTACAATCGTTCTTCTAACCTCTTTATCCATCATTTTATTCTATTTATTGATAGGTTTAACCGCGAAGAGCCAAGTAGTAGCTCAGATTATCAGTCTTCCTGCTATGATTTTAGTTGCTTTCTTACCGATGCTATCTGGTTTGGATAAGACAGTTGCGAAGATAACAGATTATAGTTTTATGGGACTGTTTACTAAGTTTTTCACAAAATGGGAGGAATTTTCATGGAATAAAACTCTAATTCCTAATCTAACACTACTTATTTGGATTGTTGTTCTATTAACTTTAATTACGCTAACTATTAGGAAAAAGAAAATTTCTTAATTGAGTTATTTTAATGATTATAAACACAAGTGGGAAGGAAAAAATGAACTGATCTTTTTGACAGCAATTCTACAGAATAGTCTTATTGCTATATTTTGATTTGAGTGTACGAAAAAAGAAAAATAACAATAGTGCTCATACTAATTGCAGAAGTTTTGGGTGATAAGATAACTGATAAATTGCAATAAAAAATGCAACATTTTTAAATCTCCTCTATAAGTGCTTCAAAAAGTGCTTCAAAACCTGTCTTGTAATCCAAGTATTTTTGGGGACGGTGATTAATAAGCTAGCAAAGCATCATTAAGGATTTTTTCGGTAATTGTTGCCAAATCGGTTTAAGAAAATACCCACGAAGAAGTCCATTCGCATTCTCATTACTTCCCCTTTGCCAAGATGAATAGGCATCCGCAAAATAAAACAGAATTCCCATTTGTTCAATTAAAGGGTAACAAGCAAACTCTTTTTCTCTGTCCGAAGTGAAAGTCTTTAACTATTCTTTTGGAAAGAGTCTTGTGAGGTGTTCAATAGCAGTCAACATGGATTTAGCTGTTTTTACTTGACAAGTGCTAGTAGAAATAATAGAATAATAGAAAACCTTTAAAGCAGTCCAGAGAGGCAGCTAAGGTTAGACGGTGAAAGGGTGGAGACTACCCATTTTTCGTGGAACCTTGCTGTTGGCAGGTTCCTTTTTTCGTGGCTTCTGTTGGCCAGACTCTCTCACTAGCAAAGGTAAAAGGAGAAACCTATGCGAGAACATCGTCCAGTCATTGCTCTTGATTTTCCTAGTTTTGAGGCGGTCAAGGAATTTTTAGCTCTTTTCCCAGAAGCGGAAAGTCTTTATCTCAAGGTAGGGATGGAGCTTTATTACGCAACGGAGCCTGGGATTGTGTCCTACCTGAAAGGCTTGGGTCATAGTGTCTTTTTAGATCTCAAGCTTCATGACATTCCTAATACAGTCAAGTCAGCCATGAAGGTCTTGTCTCAGCTTGGTGTCGATATGACTAATGTCCATGCGGCTGGTGGTGTAGAGATGATGAAGGCGGCGCGTGAAGGTCTTGGGAGTCAAGCCAAATTGATCGCTGTAACTCAGCTCACATCAACGTCAGAAGCTCAGATGCAGGAGTTTCAAAATATCCAAACCAGTCTGCAAGAGTCTGTGATTCACTATGCCAAGAAGACAGCTGAAGCTGGCTTGGATGGTGTTGTTTGCTCGGCTCAGGAAGTACAAGTCATCAAGCAGGCTACCAATCCAGATTTTATCTGTCTGACACCAGGGATTCGTCCAGCTGGTGTTGCAGTTGGAGATCAAAAACGAGTCATGACACCTGCTGATGCCTATCAAATCGGCAGTGACTATATCGTAGTGGGACGTCCCATTACCCAAGCTGAGGATCCTGTTGCAGCTTATCATGCCATCAAGGATGAATGGACACAGGACTGGAATTAAAGAACTAGATTAGAAAAATAAAAGGAGAATACCATGACACTTGCTAAAGATATCGCTAGCCACCTCTTGAAAATCCAAGCCGTTTACCTCAAACCAGAGGAGCCTTTCACTTGGGCCTCTGGTATCAAGTCGCCGATTTATACGGACAACCGTGTGACACTTGCCTATCCAGAGACTCGTACTCTCATTGAAAATGGTTTTGTGGAAGCTATCAAAGAAGCCTTTCCTGAGGTTGAGGTGATTGCAGGAACTGCAACAGCAGGGATTCCACACGGAGCTATTATTGCTGACAAGATGAACCTGCCATTTGCCTACATCCGTAGCAAACCAAAAGACCACGGAGCTGGTAATCAAATCGAAGGTCGCGTAGCTCAAGGTCAAAAAATGGTAGTGGTTGAAGACCTTATTTCAACGGGTGGTTCTGTTCTTGAAGCCGTAGTAGCAGCTAAACGCGAAGGAGCAGATGTACTTGGAGTTGTAGCGATTTTTAGTTACCAATTGCCAAAAGCAGATAAGAACTTTGCAGATGCTGGTGTGAAATTGGTGACGCTTTCTAACTACAGTGAACTCATCCACCTAGCCCAAGAAGAAGGCTATATCACGCCAGAAGGACTCGACCTTCTAAAACGCTTTAAGGAAGACCAAGAGAATTGGCAAGAGGTGTAAAAAATCAAAAGACTAAAAGGTTAAAAATTATACTATTCTGTCATATCAGGTGTATGAATGACAAGATTCAAGTTGTTAATGTTTTTTACGTCAATTGTTTCAGTTTTAGATTTGCTTGGCTTGCTCTTATATAAAAAGTAGCACACGTCATGAAAGTTACAAGGGTTAAAGTATAATCCATAAATATTGTCAGATCCCTTTTCTGATATTTTGGAATTTCTTGCTTATCCCAGTCTTTTCAGTGATTTGGCTCAGTAATCTTAGCGTCAAGTTCTTTTTAGTTTTGAAAGATTATCCGTGAATTTCTTGCTTATTTATGATAAAATGGGAGTATCGCAAAAAATGACTCATCGTATTCAATTTTGAGTAAATCTAGGAGGATCCCATGTCAACAGAACATATGGAAGAACTAAATGACCAGCAGATCGTTCGCCGTGAAAAAATGGCTGCGCTCCGTGAACAAGGAATCGATCCCTTTGGAAAACGCTTTGAACGCACTGCAAATTCACAAGAATTAAAAGATAAATTTGCTGACCTCGATAAAGAACAATTACATGATAAAAACGAAACAGCTACTATCGCAGGACGCTTGGTAACCAAACGTGGTAAAGGTAAAGTAGGTTTTGCCCACCTTCAAGACCGCGAAGGCCAAATCCAGATCTACGTTCGTAAGGATGCTGTCGGTGAAGAAAACTACGAAATCTTCAAAAAAGCAGACCTTGGTGACTTCCTTGGTGTCGAAGGCGAAGTGATGCGTACAGATATGGGAGAACTCTCTATCAAGGCTACTCACATCACACACTTGTCTAAGGCTCTTCGTCCTCTACCAGAGAAATTCCATGGTTTGACAGACGTTGAAACAATTTACCGTAAACGTTACCTTGACTTGATTTCTAACCGTGAAAGCTTTGAACGCTTTGTCACTCGTTCAAAAATCATCTCTGAAATCCGTCGTTACCTTGACCAAAAAGGTTTCCTTGAAGTGGAAACACCTGTTCTTCACAACGAAGCTGGTGGTGCCTCTGCCCGTCCATTTATCACCCACCACAATGCCCAAAACATTGACATGGTGCTTCGTATCGCGACTGAGCTTCACTTGAAACGCCTTATCGTGGGTGGTATGGAACGCGTCTATGAAATTGGCCGTATCTTCCGTAACGAAGGAATGGATGCTACTCACAACCCTGAGTTTACTTCTATCGAAGTCTACCAAGCTTATGCTGACTTCCAAGATATCATGGATTTGACGGAAGGCATTATCCAACATGCTGCTAAATCAGTTAAGGGCGACGGTCCAGTCAACTACCAAGGAACTGAAATAAAAATCAACGAACCATTTAAACGTGTTCACATGGTGGATGCTATCAAAGAAATTACTGGTGTCGATTTCTGGCAAGACATGACTTTGGAAGAAGCTAAAGCTATCGCTGCTGAGAAAAAAGTTCCTGTTGAGAAACACTATACTGAGGTTGGTCACATCATCAATGCCTTTTTTGAAGAGTTTGTTGAAGAAACTTTAATCCAACCAACCTTTGTCTATGGACATCCAGTAGCTGTATCTCCACTGGCTAAGAAAAATCCTGAAGACCAACGCTTTACTGACCGTTTCGAGCTCTTCATCATGACTAAGGAGTACGGTAATGCCTTTACTGAGCTCAACGACCCAATCGATCAGCTTAGCCGTTTTGAAGCCCAAGCTAAAGCTAAAGAACTTGGTGACGATGAAGCGACAGGTATCGACTACGACTACATCGAAGCCCTTGAATATGGTATGCCACCAACAGGTGGTTTGGGAATCGGTATCGACCGTCTCTGCATGCTCCTCACGGATACAACTACTATCCGTGATGTATTGCTCTTCCCAACAATGAAATAAGCTCTTATCCTCTGGTACTTGCCAGGGGATTTTTGGCTCTTTGTCAACTGTAGTGGGTTGAAGTCAGCTAATATCTAGAAAGGACACATTTCGTCCTTTCTTTTTTGGCTCTTTGTCAATTGTAGTGGGTTGAAGTCAGCTAAGCTCGAGAAAGGACACATTTCGTCCTTTCTTTTTTGATGTTCAGAGCGATAAAAATCCGTTTTTTGAAGTTTTCAAAGTTCCGGAAACCAAAGGCGTTGCGTTTGATGAGTTTGATGAGATTATTGGTTGCTTCTAATTTGGCGTTAGAATAGTGTAGTTGAAGGGCGTTGACAATCTTCTCTTTATCTTTGAGGAAGGTTTTAAAGAAAGTCTGAAAAAGAGGATGAACCTGCTTAAGATTGTCTTCAATAAGTCCGAAAAATCTGTCAGGCTCCTTATTCTGAAAGTGAAAAATCAAGAGCTGGTAGAAATCATAGTGGTGTTTCAAGTCTTCTGAATAGCTCAAAAGTCTATCTAGAATTTTTTTTATTGGTCAAGTGCATACGAAAAGTAGGGCGATAAAATCGTTTATCGCTGAGTTTACGACTATCTTGCTGGATGAGCTTCCAGTAGAGCTTGATAGCCTTGTATTCATGAGACTTTCGATCCAATTGATTCATGATTTGGACACGGACACGACTCATAGCACGGCTTAGATGTTGCACAATGTGAAAACGATCAAGAACAATTTTTGCATTAGGGAGTGAAACAGTCTGGGAGACTGTTTCAGCCTGAGCCTAGAAATTCGAAAGCGAAGCTGTTTAGCCAAGTCATAGTAAGGACTAAACATATCCATAGTAATAATTTTGACGCGACATCGGACGGCTCTATCATACTTAAGAAAGTGATTACGAATGACAGCTTGTGTTCTACCCTCAAGAACAGTGATGATATTGAGCTTGTTAAAATCTTGCGCAATGAAACTCATCTTTCCCTTGGTGAACTCATACTCGTCCCATGATATAATCTCAGGAAGGCTATTGTAAAAAAAATAAAATTAGGTTATAATGACTTCTGATAAATGATTTTACTACAAAAGGTTGGGTTAACTAAGGTGATGTTATGAAAACAGGGGCGTTAAGAATTTATTTTGGTTATGCTGCAGGAGTTGGAAAAACCTATGCTATGCTTAGAGAAGCGCAGCGAGCTCAAAAAGCTGGAGTAGATGTGGTAGTAGGTTACATTGAACCTCATAATCGACCTGAGACTATGGCTTTACTGATTGGTCTTGAGCAATTATCTCCTAAAACAATAAAATATAAAGGTATCACCTTAAATGAGTTTGATATTGATACTGCTTTAAGGCGTCAACCACGCATTATTTTAGTGGATGAATTGGCTCATACTAACTGTTTTGAGTCACGTAATAAAAAGAGGTACCAAGATATTAAGGAACTGCTTTATGCAGGGATTGATGTCTATACTACTGTAAATGTCCAACATATTGAAAGTTTAAACGATGTGATTGAAGCTATTACAGGGATTCAAGTTAATGAGATAATTCCAGATGCTATTTTTGATCAGGCTGATCAGATTGAACTTGTAGATATTGACCCATCAGATTTACTTGAACGATTGGATAAAGGAAAAATTTATTCTAAATCGCAAGCTAAATTGGCCAAGCGTCACTTTTTTACTGAAGAAAAGTTAATATCTTTGAGAGAAATCGCTTTGCGCAAAGCAGCTGATCAGATTAATGGAAGTGCTTTTCGAGGAAAAAAAGTTAAAGATAGTATTGTGACCAAGGAACATGTCTTGGTCTGTGTGTCACCCTCTCCCTCCTCTTCACATGTCATTCGCGCTGCTTCAAGATTAGCAAGTGCTCTTAATGCAGACTTTACAGCCCTGTATATTGGTAGTTTAGATAGGGAACTGACTAATCAGGAGTTACATCAGAACTTGGAATTGGCAGAGCGGTTGGGAGCTAAGGTGACAGTTATGGATTATAATAATGTGACCAAGCAGATTGCTGATTACGCAAAATTGAGCCGTGTTTCTAAGTTAGTAGTCGGAAAAAGTGGCTCCAGAACTATTTGGCCTAAAGAAAATATTGTGGAAGTTCTTAGTAAGAATGTTCCTGATTTGGATATGTTTGTAGTCCATAATACTAGAGGAAAAAAAGAGACTTCGGTTGGTAAGCTCTCGTTGCCTTCTTGGTTTTCTAAATGGCAATTTTCTTTCAGTGATTTGGTTAAAACACTGGTGGTATTGTTGCTAGTAACCTTAACAGGTCTTTTATTTCGTTTCTGGAATCTCAGTACCAACAACATTATAATAATATATATATTAAGTGTTCAAATAAATGCTGTTTGGACAAAAGGAAAACTTTATAGTGTGATTTCTTCTATTTTATCAGTTCTTTGTTTTAATTACTTTTTTGTGGCCCCCTACTACACTTTTACTTCTTTTAATCCTACTTATCCTATGACTTTTGCTATTATGTTAATTACTGGTCTGATTACTTCTAGTCTCATAAAAAGGATTCAAGAGCAGGCAAGATTATCTACTGAAAAATCTTATCTAACAGAGTTGTTACTACAAACAAATAGAGGATTATCTCAGGCAGACTCTATTCCTTCTATTTTAGAAGAACTAGCTATTCAAGTCAAAAAATTATTGAATAGTGATGTGGTGATTTATCCTGTAACAGGTGGTACTTTGGAGACGCCGAAATATTTCCCTACCAGTCATTCTTTGAGGACCTTAGCTGATTACTATCAGTACAATGAGCGAGGAGTGGTTGAGTGGGTTTTATATAATAATAAACAAGCTGGAGCAACAACAAACACCTTGTCTGCTGCTAAATTTCTGTATTTATCTGTCAGAGGTAAAGATTCTGTTTTTGCTATTATTGGTATTTTAATAGAGGATAAAACAATGATTGACCTGTTTGAAAAATCTGTTATTCTAACTGTTTTAGGAGAGGCATCCTTGGCATTAGAAAAAGAAGCATTACGCGAAGAACAACAAAAAATGGAACTTAAAATACAAAAAGAACAGTTAAGGGTTGATTTGTTAAGGGGAATCTCACATGATTTGAGAACTCCACTTACAAGCATATCAGGTCAGTCTAAATTAATGATGGAGACGGGGGGAATTATGGAGAAACAGCGTATGATAGAATTAGCTGCCTATATTTACGATGACTCTATGTGGTTGATTAATCTGATTGAAAATTTATTGTCAATTACTAAATTGGATAATGATACTACTCTTTCATTAAGAATAAATGTTTTCGATGAGTTGATTGAAGAAGCTTTGAAACATGTGGATCAACATATTAAGAATCATGACTTTGTTTTAATTTTATCAGATGATTTATTAATAGCTAAAATGGATGCTCCCTTGATTGTGCAAGTACTGGTTAATATCATTAACAATGCAGTTAAATATACGCATGAAGGATCTTTAATTACATTGACGAGTAATAGAAAGGATCAGAACCTGGTGGTTGAGGTTTCTGACGATGGTCCTGGTATTAACGATCAAGCAAAAGAAAAGATTTTTGACCTTTTTTATACATCAGAAAATTTGGCATCCGATGGTAAAAGAGGCCTAGGTATAGGACTATCTTTATGTAAGAGTATTATTACAGCACATGGGGGGACTATTTACGTCCATGACAATACTCCTAAAGGAGTTATCTTTGGATTTACACTACCACTAGCGGAGGTGAATGTATTACATGAAAAATGAAAATGTTAAGATTTTAATTTGTGAAGATGACTCTTCCGTTAACAGACTTTTATCCTTAGCAATGGAAGTTGAAGGTTATCATTATGTATCAGTTCGGACTGGAGAGGAAGCTTTGCGTCAGATCATTTCGCAATTTCCAGATTTATTATTATTGGATTTGGGTTTGCCAGATATGGATGGTAAAGACATTATTGACAAGATTCGTAGCTTTTCACAGCTACCTGTTATTGTTGTTAGTGCACGTGGAGAAGAAAGTGACAAGATTGATGCACTTGATGCTGGGGCAGATGATTATTTGACGAAACCCTTTAGCATTGATGAGCTTTTCGCTCGGTTAAGAGTTAGTCTTAGGAGGTCAAAGCAGATTAATCAACAAAGTGACGGTAATTCTGAAAAATCATCTTTTACTAATGGCTGGCTACATGTTGATTTTTTATCTAATCGTGTATTTGTTAATAACCAAGAAATTCACTTAACCCCGATTGAGTATAAGTTGCTTTGTCTTCTATCAGAGAATGTTGATAGAGTGTTGACTTATCGTTTTATTGTCAAGGAAATTTGGGGATATTATGAGGAAGATTTTTCTGCTTTGAGAGTTTTTGTTAATACATTGCGAAAAAAAATCGAATTAGGATTGGGTTACTCTAAAATGGTTCAAACTCATATTGGTATCGGTTATCGTATGATTAAGATTGAAAATTATGATGACAAATAATCCAAAAAGAATTTTATTCACCTGATTTGTAATTTCTTGGCAGCTATTTGAAACAAGTCTTAGGATAGGTTGTCTTAGGTTATTTTAGGAGACAATCTTTATATAATCTTTATTTTATATCCGTAATCTTTATATCATTTTTATACTTTTCGTGGTAGAATGATTATATTCTTGAAGGAGGATACAATGCTAGTAGATTTCATAATGTTTCTAGTTTTATTTTTTATTTTTTTGTTAATGATTGGTTTTATTGTTTGGTGTGATAAGCACCTTAAAGGTGATTAGAGGGAGAGTGTACTATGATAGTATTAGGAATAATTTTTGGTTTATTAATCTGTTATTTATTTTATGCTCTGTTACACCCGGAGAGATTTTAGGAGGAATGTGAGATGTTACAAATCATATTTGTCTTAGTACTGGCTTGTATTATTATATTACCAACTGGAAAGTATCTTTACCATATAGCTAGCCAGCAAAAAACTTTTGCAGATCCCATTATGGATCCTATTGATAGGTGGATTTATAAGTTGCTTGATGTGGACAAAAAAGGAATGACTTGGAAGGAGTATGCTGTAGCCCTTATTTTAACTAATGCTGTTATGGCTCTAGTGGCTTATGTAATCCTAAGAACACAGGCCTTTTTCTTTTTGAACCCCACCCGTGTTGGTTCATTAGAATCAAGCCTGAGTTTCAATACAGTCATATCTTTTATCACCAATTCTAATTTACAAAATTATGCTGGTGAGAGGGATTTGTCTTTTTTTAGTCAGATGGTTGTCATTACTTTTATGATGTTTACCTCAGCTGCTTCAGGCTATGCTGCTGCTATGGCTTTTATCAGAGGTGTATCAGGCAAGTATCAAGACATGGGGAATTTCTATGTTGACTTTGTTCGGGTGATTACTCGAGTGTTGCTTCCTTTTTCAATAATAGGCTCTTTGTTACTTATTTCACAGGGGGTTCCCCAAACACTATCAAAAGAGTTATATGCGACTACTTTGGAGGGCAATTTACAAGGTCTTATAATGGGACCGGTCGCTTCTCTTGAAATTATTAAACACTTGGGAACCAACGGTGGTGGTTTTTTTGCAGCAAATTCAGCAACTCCCTTTGAAAACCCTAATGTAATCACAAATATTATTGAAATGCTATCTATGATGTTGTTACCAGGTTCTATGGTAGTTGTTTTTGGTCATATGGTTTCATCTAGGAAAAAGGAAGATCATCCCTTTGAATCTGTACAGAAAGTTTCTTATAAGTCCACTAAATCTACGTTTATTAAACTAGGAGGACAGGCAAGACCGCTTCTGATTGTTATGCTATTCTTATTTTTTGTTGGTTTATCCATTATTGTTTGGTCAGAAAGTAGAGGAAATCCTGTCTTGCATCAATTGGGTTTGAATCAATCAATGGGAAGTATGGAAGGTAAAGAAGTTAGGTTCGGTATTCCAATGTCTGGTCTATTTACAGAAATAACAACGGCTTTTACAACGGGTTCCGTGAATAATATGCACGATACTTTGACTCCTCTAAGTGGTGGAGTAGCTATGATTAACATGATGCTCAATGTTATATTTGGCGGTAAAGGTGTAGGAATAATGAATATGATGCTGTACGTTCTTCTTACTGTTTTTATTTGTGGATTAATGATTGGGCGTGCACCTGTTTATTTAGGAAAAAAAATTGAAGGTAAAGAAATGACTTTAATTGCTTTAGCCATCATGGTTCACCCTATGATTATTCTAGGTTTTTCAGCAGTAGCTGTCTCATTGCCAGCAGGATTTAACAGTGTTACCAATCCAGGATTTCATTCTTTATCACAAGTGATTTATCAATTTACCTCAGCTTCTGCTAACAACGGATCGGGATTTGAAGGACTAAAAGACAATACTTTATTCTGGAATATATCTACAGGATTAGCTATGTTTTTTGGACGCTATGTGACTTTGATTCTTCAGCTATCGATTGCTGGTTCGTTAATGACTAAGCAACATGTGAATGATTCCCTAGGTTCTTTAAAAACAGATACGGGGACTTTTGCCATTATTTTAGGTGTGATAGTGTTGATTATATCAGCCTTAACTTTCTTACCAGTCCTTGTACTAGGACCTTTAGCTGAATTTCTAACTCAATGAGGTTTATTATGATTTCAAAGAAAACTTACTTTCTGACACAAAAGATACTACTCAGTTCCCTTAAAGGAGCGGTCGTAAAACTTCGTCCTAGTTACATGATTAAAAATCCAGTAATGTTTGTAGTTGAAGTTGGTTTTGTTCTGACCTTCTTTTTAACAATTATCCCCGTTGATGCTCAACAAGATAGCCAAAGTAGTCAATTGTATAATGGCATAGTAGCAGTGATCTTATTTTTAACTTTATTATTTTCTAATTTTGCTGAATCCATTGCGGAAGGAAGAGGAAAAGCACAGGCTGAAAGTTTAAAAAAGACGCAAGAAAATATGACAGCTAGACGACTCTATTTTGACAATGATGGTCAGACCCTTCTTGAAGAAACTATTGAGGCCACAGCCTTGCAAAAAGGAGATATCGTTCTGGTTAAGGTAGGAGAATTAATTCCTGGTGACGGTGAAGTTATTGAAGGAATTGCTTCTGTAGACGAATCAGCTATTACAGGAGAGTCAGCTCCGGTGATCAAAGAACCTGGTGGTGATTTTGCTTTTGTAACAGGAGGGACAACTCTTGCTAGTGACTGGCTTAAGTTGAAAATGACCTCACGTGCTGGAGAGTCTTTCTTGGACAAAATGATTTCCTTGGTAGAGGGTGCTTCTCGGCAAAAAACCCCTAATGAAATTGCCTTGAATACTTTGCTAGTCAGCTTAACAATTATATTCTTAATGGTAATTGGAAGTTTGTACCCGATTGCTAGCGCTTTGCACATAAAGATTACAGTTACTACTCTTGTGGCATTGACCGTATGTTTAATTCCAACAACAATTGGAGGTCTGCTGTCAGCAATTGGAATTGCAGGTATGGATCGCGTTACACGGTTTAATGTGATTGCTATGTCAGGAAAAGCAGTGGAGTCTAGTGGTGATGTGGATACTATGATTTTGGACAAAACAGGAACCATTACCTTTGGAAATCGTATGGCTGCTCATTTTGTTCCTGTAGATGGTGTTAGTCAAGAGTCTTTAATAAGAGCAGCTATGCTAAGTTCTCTACAGGATGATACACCGGAAGGAAAATCAATTGTTAAGCTTGCTAAAGAATATGGGGCAAGTATTCCTCCTATTTCTGAAGATATGACCTTTATTGATTTTACTGCTCAAACACGAATGAGTGGGATAGACTTTGTTGATGGGGGAATGATACGTAAGGGTGCCACAGATGCTATAAGTCGCTATATTAAAGGTAAAGGTGGTGTGATTCCGAAAGATTTGAAGTCTATCAGTGAAAGAATTGCTTCAGCTGGGGGAACTCCACTGGCAGTAGTGGAGGGGCAGAATATTTTGGGAGTGATTGCTCTCAAGGATACCATCAAACCAGGTTTAGTTGAGCGTTTTGCTCGCCTACGGGCAATGGGAATTAAAACTATTATGTGTACCGGTGATAATCCTCTTACCGCTGCGACCATAGCTCAAGAAGCAGGCGTTGATAGCTTTATCGCTGAATGCAAGCCAGAAGATAAAATTGAAGCTATTAAAAAAGAACAACGCTTAGGAAAAGTTGTTGCGATGACAGGAGATGGGACTAATGATGCCCCAGCACTAGCTCAGGCAGATGTCGGTATTGCTATGAATTCTGGAACAAGTGCTGCTAAAGAAGCTGCTAATATGGTGGATTTAGATAGCGATCCAACCAAGATTCTGGATATCGTTGAAATTGGAAAGCAATTATTAATGACGCGAGGAGCTTTAACCACTTTTTCAATTGCTAATGATATTGCCAAATACTTTGCCATTATTCCAGCTATTTTTATGCGCAGTATCCCCCAAATGCAATCGTTAAATATCATGTCATTATCAACGTCTTCCAGCGCAATTTTATCGGCTCTGATTTTCAATGCCATTATTATTCCTCTTCTAATTCCGATCGCGATGAAAGGAGTTTCTTATAAGCCTCAAAGGTCAGAAAAAGTTTTGGCTCATAACATGCTGATTTATGGTTTGGGTGGAGTCTTCATCCCGTTTATTGGAATTAAAATCATTGATATGAGTATTACTCCATTATTGTATCTATTGGGTTTATCCTGATAAGATTAGTTTAATATAATATAATATTTAGAGGAATAAAATTGAAACTTATCTACATTGCTTTACGTTTAAAAGAATCAGTGTCTTTTCCTTGGGTTGAGCATGAAAGGAATGAATAACAATCATGAGAAAAATATTTATACATATCAGACGTTCTGTCCGACTAAGTCTTTTATTTGGGGCGGTTTGTGGATTATTTTACCCTTTGCTGATTACCGGATTAGGGCAGTTTATTTTTCCTGTTCAAGCCAATGGTAGTCAAATTAAGCAGGATGGGAAGCTTATTGGATCGGCTTTAATTGGGCAAGAATTTTCGTCAGCTGCTTTTCTGCATGGTAGACCATCTGCTATTCAGTATAATACCTACCTTAGCGAAGGAGACCCAAGTGGACAAAGGCGGGATATTACTTCTGGTTCCCAAAATCTGGCTCCTAGTAATCCTGAACTAAAAGTACGTGTTCAAAAGGAACTGTCTCTTCTCATAGAAGAAAACCCAACTATTTCAATCAGAGATATCCCTGCTGATTTGGTAACAACATCGGCTTCGGGATTGGATCCAGAAATCAGTCCAGAAAGTGCTAAACTACAACTCCCCCGTATTTCTAAGACAACAGGTATTAGCTTGCCTAGACTGGAAGAAATCATTGACAAGCATACAGTAACAAAAATTTTTGGATTTCTAGGTGAAGATAGGGTGTCTGTGTTAAAAGTTAACATCGATATTATGAAGGAACTGAACTAACACCGCTGTAAAAGTTATACGGGTATTATTGCAAGTAATTAGTAGTGAGAGGTACGCCTATTATAAAAAAAGGGATAAAAAAGAACTCTTACTTCCTAGACTATATAATCTGATGAGTATCTTACAGATAGAGAAAGGAAGTTGGCATTTATTTATGAACTACTTTTAGCTGGTTTGAGATTTGTGACAAACTCATTTCACTGAAGAATTGTCAATCGAAAGTGATGATGTCCCAAAAAAATGGTGAGATTGAGGGCAATTATTTTGATTTTATTTGATACGAGGAACCCTTGAAGCTGTTTTGTCAAATGAAATGCTTGTCTTAGACTCCTTGCTTTCTCTCTCCTAAATGTAAGGGATAGAGTGATTTCCTTTAAGGAACAGCTTCCCATTTAGCGAGAAATAGATTATACTTGTAGCTGAGGAGAATCAAGCTCCTCACTAGTAAACTCTTCATAATCCTTTTTATTTTTCTGAAGATATTGTTTGAAAGATGTGAGTTTCCACGGATGGGTTTGTGGAGGGATATACTTGCGTCTTTCTTTTTTTGTTCTGGTTCTGGTTCAAAGTTTTTCGAATAGAGTTCATGAACTAGTAGCTCCTTTGTGTGATAGATCTTGTCAGCGATATTGAGGTAGATGTCACCGTCAACTTCTTTTATAACGAATGCTTTCGTCTTTCTGCTGAAATAGACTTCTTTTCCTTTCTGTTGATAGGCTAGTAGCAGACGATTGCTTTGTCTTTTAGAAAGGTTCAGTTCGACACAGGCTCGATTCTTTGTTTTCTTTCCTTGGTCTATAGCTTTTATCACAAGATATTTTTTCGCTTCATTCATATTCAGTTGGATCCTTTTCATACGACTATTTTATCAAATGGGACATTTTCACGTTCGATTTACTAAAGACATTATTACATTCGAATTACAAAACCTAAAAAATCAAATGTTTTTCCTTGCAAAATTCGGGGGGGGGGGGGGGGTATAATTGCTGCTAGACTGTATATTCTTCATAGGAGATACAGTGGGGTAAATAGTCGTAAGTTGCTATTTATATATTATTGTCAATCGAAGAGGAAAATGACATGTTCTCTTCAATCATATCTTTAAAGGAGAAAGAGTTATGGATTTTAGAAAGTGTAACAGAGAAAAGGTCTTCCGTTACTCCATTCGTAAGTACCACTTTGGTGCCGCCAGTGTCGCGGTTGCCGCATTGATGTTTTTAGGAGCACGAGCTAGTGTTGTTCAGGCGGATACTACAGTAAATGCTACAGAGGTGTCTCTTGAGAGTTCTGAGCCTAAATCGGATCCAGCTGCGGAGGGAGCTAGTGAAGCTTCGAATGGAAGTGAGCGAAGTGCTGATGAAACAAGTAATTCTGTTCAGCGTACTCCTGTTGGCAGTGATAGGGACGCTTCTCCATCAAGCAATAATGGGGAAAGTTCTGAAGGGTCAGATAGAAGCAACAGTAGTGCCGTTAGCGAAAGGGATAGAGGTGCTGAAGAGACAAGTAACTCTGCTCAGCGTGCTCCCGTTAGAAGAGCTAGGAGTGTCGGGGAAGACCGGGCATCAAGGTTGAATGGGGACTATTCATATAATGTTGATCAGGTTCCTGTACCAGATGAAATCTTTAACACTCCGATAAAGCTTTATGATTACTGGGGTCAGGGTATGTACAACTGGCTGACTCAAAATAGTAAACCAGGAATATTCGAACTCTATTATGATGATATTACAGAATCTAATAAAGTAAGACGTAAAGTTCCTAAATCTGGCAGAAAAATTGATCAATTATATAAAGACGAAGCTATAGATAATTTGCAGACATTTGATGTTTTTCGACATCATCCGACAGCAACCCATCTAACTTTACAATTTGATGTGAAAACCGGCAATGTTAATATGAAGGTGATTGATTCGAATAATCAAGTACTGAGAACTATTCTAGTTCCTAAAACAGACATATTTATGAAGCAAAGCGAATGGGAGGTTAAGAAAAAAGAAAGGGAAAGGCAAGAAGCAGAAACAGGTCCAGCTAAGACAGCAGCCAAAGCA